>NZ_JBVHYH010000010.1:76518-138121 GCF_055569135.1 Kitasatospora sp. NPDC029367 | reverse complement strand
GCCCCCGCGCGGGGGAGGGGGCGGTGTGGGATTTGCTGTGGACGCGTGGGACACCCCCCGGGGAGACGTGGGCCCCCCTGTTCCCCTCCCTCTCCGCCCCCACCCCCCCCCCCCCGGGAGGGCGGGTCAGGCCAGCAGCCGGCTCCAGGTACGGGCGTCCACCAGGCCGTCGGCCGGCAGCCCGGCGGAGGACTGGAAGGAGGTCACCCCGGCCTGGGTGCCCGGGCCGAACGCGCCGTCCACGCTCACCTGGATGCCGTGCGCGACCAGCTGGCTCTGCACGGCCTGCACCGCGCTGCCCGAGGCACCGCGGGCCAGCGGCGCCACGGCCTGGCTCCAGGTCTGGTTGCCCGCGACGCCGTCGGCCGAGGCGTGGGTGGTGTTCTGGAAGGCCGTGACGGCGGCCTGGGTCGCGGGCCCGTACGCGCCGTCCACGGTCAGCGACTGGCCGCGCTGCACCAGCAGGTACTGCAGCGTCCTCACCTGCTCGCCCGAGGCGCCGCTGCTGAGCACCGGCCAGACCGGGCCGGTCGGGTCCCCGCCGATCCGCGCGGCGACGTCCCGGCGGATCTGCGGGATCAGCGCGTAGAGGCGGTCCCCGGGGCACTCGGTGTTGTTGAAGTCCCGGTGCCCGTAGACCTGGTAGGCGCGCAGCCCGTACTGCTGGCAGATGTAGGTGATCAGGTCGATCAGCGCGGCGTACTGCTGGCTGCGCGGGTCGACGGTGCTGTAGGTGCCTTCGTTCTCGATGCCGATGGCCACCGTGTTCTGCGCGGTGCAGTGGGCGCCCTCCACGTGCTGGCCGCCGCCGCGCAGGGCCGCCAGGCTGCTGTGGCGGCCCTCCATGATGTAGGCGCCGCGGCTGACGGTGAAGTGCTGGCCGGTGTCGATCCAGTGCTCGCTGTCCATCTGGTAGGTCTGCATCGAGCGGGCCAGCGCGAACGCGGCGGCCTGGGAGTAGTCCGTCACGTTGGGCGTGGCGGTGTGGTGGACGATCACCTTGTCCGGCGCGCCGGACACGAAGTTGAGCGGGCTGCTCGCCGGGCGGGCGCCCCAGGCGCCGGTGTCGGCGATCACCGGGCCGGTGGCGGCGGAGGCCACCCCGCTGGTCAGGGCGGAGCCGAGCAGGGCGCCGGTGCCGACGGCGAAGGCGCCGGCCAGGAAGGTGCGGCGGCCGGGGCCGACGGGGGCGGAGGCGGGGTCAACGGCGTTCATACGGGACTACCTGGTCCTTCGGGGAGCGGGAGGAGACGGAAGGACCCCCTGCCCCGGGCCTGCTGACGGCGCGGGGGCAGGGGGCCTGCACGGCAGTCACGCTAGGAGCGGCGCGAGCCCGTCCGCCACGCTTCGCCGTCCCCTCCCGCGTCCCAGCGCCGTCCCGGGACGACGCCGCCCGGGGTCCGGACGCCGGGCCCCGCTCGCCGGGCCCCGCTCGCCAGGCCCTGACTGCCAGGCCCCGAGTGCCGGACCCCGCTCGTCAGGCCCGCCGCACCCGGACGCCGCTCTCGGCGATCGCCTGCTCCTGGGCGTCCGGCAGCCCCGCGTCCGTCACCAGGTCGTGGACGTCGGTGAGCGGGCAGATCGAGGCGAAGGTGACCCGGCCGACCTTGGTCCGGTCGGCGAGCACGACGGTGTGCGCGCTGCTGCGCAGGAACGCCCGGTCGGTCTGGGCCTCCATCTCGTCGTGGGTGGTGCAGCCCTGCTGGACGGTCAGCCCGTCCACGCCGATGAAGGCAAGGTCCAGGTGGTACTGGTCGAGCATCCGCTCGGCGGCCGGGCCGACCAGCTCGTAGCTGGCCGAGCGGGCCAGGCCGCCGATCACGACCAGGCGGACCTCGGGGCGGACGATCAGCTCCGCGGCGATGTTCACCGCGTTGGTGACCACGGTGAGGTTGCCGCGCTCGGCGAGCACCCGGGCCAGCTCGGTGGTGGTGGTGCCACCGGTCAGGCCGACCACGGCGCCGTCCGGCACCAGCTCGGCGGCGGCCCGGGCGATCCGGCGCTTCTCCTCCGCCTGCTGGTCGCTCCGGTGCCGCAGCGGGATCTCCAGGTTGACCGCCCCGGTCACCGCACCGCCGCGGGTGCGCTGGAGCAGCCCCTGGTCCTGCAGTTCCTGCAGGTCCCGGCGCACGGTCGCGTCGGACACCCCGAGCAGGTCGGAGAGCGTCCGCACGTCCGCGCTCCCCGCCTCGGCGATGTGCGAGACGATTCTGGCGGCGCGATCAGCTTTGAGCATGGACGGAGTGTAGTTCAGCCCGGGTCGACGGTCGGTGACTGCACCCGCGAACAGCTCCGCGCACCCTCGCGCAACCAACCGCGCACCCCGGCGGCGGGCGGCGGGTCAGGGCGAGACGGCGGCCCGGTCCGCCGGTCGGGGCGCGGTCAGGACGCCGAGCAGCCGGGTGACCTCGCGGGCCACCGCCGCCCTCCCCTCCCCCAGGTAGGTCCGGGTGTCCACCAGTGCGGGGTCGGCGGCGAGCCGGCCGCGGACCGCCTCGGTGAAGGCCTTGTTGAGGTGGGTGGCGATGTTGACCTTCGTCATCCCGTGAGCGACCGCCGCCGCGAGCACCGGATCCGCCACCCCGGAGGAGCCGTGCAGCACCAGCGGCACCGGGACGGCGGCCCGCAGCGCGGCGATCAGCTCGAGGTCCAGCGCGGCGGTGCGGGTGAGCATTGCGTGCGAGGTGCCGACGGCCACGGCCAGCGCGTCGACGCCGGTGCGGGCCACGAACTCGGCGGCCTGCGCCGGGTCCGTCCGGGCACCGGGGGCGTGCACCCCGTCCTTGCCGCCGACCTCGCCGAGTTCGGCCTCCACCCAGACGCCCGCCGCCCGGCACTGCCGGGTCACCTCGGCGGTGGTGCGCACGTTCTCCTCGTACGGCAGCGCCGAGGCGTCGAACATCACCGAGCCGAACCCCAGGGCGATCGCCTCCGCCACCAGCGACCGCTCGGTCGCGTGGTCGAGGTGGACGGCCACCGGCACGGCGGCGGCCCGGGCCACCGCGAGCGTCGCCGCGCCGATCGGCGCCAGGCCGCCGTGGTAGCGCACCGCGTTCTGGCTGAGTTGCAGCACCACCGGTGCCCCGGCGGCCTCGGCCCCGGCGACGATGGCCTCGGCGTGTTCCAGCTGGATGACGTTGAACGCCCCCACGCCGTGGCCGCCGCTCACCGCGGGCGCGACGATCTCTCCGGTTCCGATCAGGGTCACGGTGCTCCTCCGGGCTGTGCCGTCAGTGGGCGGGCGGGGCCGGCCGCGGGCGGGTGCTCCGCGGGCCGGCCGGTCACGGCTGGTCCAGCACGATCGAACGGGTGAGGTGGCGCGGCCGGTCGGGGTCGAGGCCGCGCCGGACGGCGAGGCCGACGGCCAGGCGCTGGACCCGGACCAGTTCGGCCAGCGGGTCGAGCCCGGGCACGCTGATCGCGGCCCCGGTCGCCCCGGCCTGGTCGACCAGGCCGGTCGGCGGGGTGTCCAGGAACCAGACCAGGCCCTCGGGGCCGCTGACGCTGATCGGGCCGTGCCGGTACTCCATCGCCGGGTAGGCCTCGGTCCAGGCGGCGGAGGCCTCCCGGACCTTGAGCGCGGCCTCGTTCGCGACCCCGCAGCTCCAGCCGGTGCCGAGGAAGGTGAACTGCCGTGCCTCCAGGGCGCCCCGGGGCAGCGGCTCGGCGAGCGCCGTACGGGCCTGGGCGGGCAGGTCGGCGGGGGCGGCGCCGAGGTGGGCGCGCAGCAGGACGAGGGCGGTGGTGGCGAACCTGGTCTGGACGACGGACCGCTCGTCGGCGAACTCCAGCGCCACCAGGTGCCGGGCGGCGGCGCCGACCGGGGTCCCGGGGTCGGCGGTGATCGCGACCGTCTCGGTGCCGCGCACCCGGGCGAGGGCGTCGAGCACCTCGGTGGTGGTGCCGGAGCGGGTGAGCGCGACGATCCGGTCGTACCGGCGGCCGAGCGGAAACTCGGAGGCGGCGAAGGCGTCGGTCTCGCCGAGTCCGAGGGATTCGCGCAGCGCCGCGTAGGCCTGGGCGATGTAGAGCGAGGTGCCGCAGCCGATGACGGCGACCCGCTCACCGGGTTCGGGCAGGTGTTGCGGGGCCAGTTCCAGGGCGCGCTGCCAGCAGTCGGGCTGGCTGGCGATCTCTTCGTCGACGTGGGCCATCAGGTCCTCCTGCGCGAGACTGCACGATTGTGCGTAAAGATGATCGATTTATAGTCGAGACCTCCATCATTGCGCAACAGTGCGCAGTCCCGATCAGCTTCGAGCAGCACGCCTCGCAGCCGGCGATGGTGTGAAGAACCAGCGAAGATCATCACCCTATTCACCGGTCCGAGCGATTTCGGCGCCTCGTTGTATCCGGCGGTGGCTATGCTCCCCGTACTGTGACTGAACGTCAGACGAGCCGAACAGCCCAGGAATCCGCCGATGTCGTCATCCTCGGCGCCGGACCGGCCGGACTCACCCTCGGGAACCTCCTCCACGCCGCCGGGATCGACTGCGTCGTCCTCGAACGGGCCGACCCCGACCACGTCCGGACCAGGGCCCGGGCCGGGTTCCTCGCCGCCAACACCGTCCGGGTGCTGGACCGCCACGGCCTCGCCGACGGCCTGCACCGCCACGGGAAACCGCACGGCACCTGCGAGTTCCGCACCGAGGACGGCAGCTTCCGGCTCGACTACGGCGCCCTCGGCCGCCGCGAACTCCACACCGTGTACCCCCAACAGGACCTGGTCGCCGACCTCCTGACGCACTACCTGGCAGCGGGCGGCCGGATCGCCTTCGAGACCGAGGCCCAGGCCGTCGAAGGCGCCGACGGCCCCGACCCCACCGTCACCGTGCGCGACCCCGAGGGCCGCCCCGCCCGCTGGCGGGCCCGCTACGTGGCCGGCTGCGACGGCCGCCACGGCGCGGCCCGGCGCTCGCTGCCTGCCGGCACCCGCCGGTACCAGCGCGACCACGGCGTCTCCTGGCTCGCCCTGCTGGCCGAGGCGCCCCCGAGCATGGACGCCGTCGGCTACGCGATGCACCCCGACGGCTTCGCCGGCCACATGACCCGCACCGCCGACATCACCCGCTACTACCTCCAGTGCCGGCCCGGCACCCCCGCCGACGCCTGGTCGGAGGACCGGATCTGGACCGCGCTCGACCGGCGGCTGCGCGCCGACGAGCACGGACCGCTGCAGCACGGCCGGATCCTCCACCGCTCCGTCGTCCACCTGGAGTCGGACGTGCTCGACCGACTCCGGTACGGCTCACTGCTGCTGGCCGGGGACGCCGCCAGCCTCCCCGCCCCGGCCGCCGCCAAGGGCGCCAACCTGGCCGTCCTGGAGGCGGAACTGCTCGCCGAGGCGCTGATCGACGAACTCCGCCGGGGCGACGCCCGGGCACTCGACCGGTACTCCGCGCGCTGCCTCACCCACATATGGCGGGCCCAGGAGTTCGCGCACTGGATGATCCAGCTCCTGCACTCCCCCGTCGGCCAGGCAGCGGAATCGTTCTTCCACGAAGCCATGCGGCGCTCCCGCGTCGAATCCCTGCGCACCTCGCGCACCCACCAGGACTGGTTCGCCGAGAACTACGTCGGCATCTGACCCGCCCTGCCCACCGGGCGCCCCCGCCCCCGCACCGAGGACACCCTCCCCATGACCGCGACACCCCCGGACGACACCGCCCGCCTGCGTGCGACGGCCGAGTTCGTCAGGGAGCACGACACCGCGAGCCTGCTCCCGCTGCTGCTGCCCGACCTCGACGGACCGGAACTGCGGGCCGTGGCCGAACGCTGCCGCTTCTCGCACGCCGCCCTGCTCGTCCTGCCCCCGGACGGCGCCGCGCTCCGCTGCCAACTCGCCTCCTGCGGACTGGAACCCGACGCACCCGCGCAGCCCAGCGTGGTGGTCCGCAGCCGGCTCGCCCGGCGGCACGGCCGCGCCGAGGCCGAGCTCGACGTCAGCATCCTGCGCCCGCCGGTGTCCGGCCCCGGCGGGGAACGCAGCGTCGAGGTGTTCGTGCTCACCGTGCCGCCCGGCTCCGACCTCGCCGAACTCGCCGCCCACGAGCGCGCCCACGAGCACGAGGCCCACCTCGCCTTCGACGTCGCCCACCCCGACCCGCTGGCACTGCGCGGCCTGTCCGCCCTGCTCACCGGGCACGGCGCCGCCCCGGACGGCGGCGGCTACAACCCCCACGAGGACTCCACCGTCCTCTACTTCACCACCCCGGGCGGCTCCCGCACCGGCTACCGGCGGGTCGAGCTGCACGCCCACGGCGACCACCGCACGGTGCTCGCCGACCACCTGGGCGAGGACCCCACCCAGCGCTCGGCCGAGACCCTGCTGCACCAGCTCACCGGCGCCTGGACCACCCAGGCCCTGGCGGTCAGCGCCCGGATCGGCCTGCCCGACGCCCTGGACACCCGCACCGCCACCGCGCCGCGGCAACTCGCCGACGCACTCGGCGCGGACCCGCAGAGCCTCGCCACCCTGCTGCGCTACCTCGCCATGCTGGGCGTCGTCGCCGAACACCCCGACGGCTACCGGCTCACCGGCACCGGCGCCCTGCTGCGCGCCGACGCCCCGGCCTCGATGCGGCCGCTGGCGCTGATGTACGGCGGCCCGTTCTACCGGTCCTTCGCGGAGCTGGAGCACACCGTGCGCACCGGGGAGGCCGCCTTCGACCACCTCTTCGGCGAGAACCACTTCGACCACTTCGCCCGCGACCCCGAACTCGCCGAACTCTTCGACCTGTCGATGGTCGCCGGCTCCCGGATGTTCGACCCGCTCCCGGAGCACCCCGTCATCACCGCCGCGGGCTCCCGCACTCCCGCCGGCACCGTCGTCGACATCGCCGGCGGCAACGGCGAACTGCTCGGCCGGCTGCTCGCCGCCCACCCCCGGCTGCACGGCGTCCTGCTGGAACGCCCGCACGCCGTCGAGGCCGCGCGCCGCCGGCTCGACGCCGCCGGGCTCGGCGGGCGCTGCGGGTACCTGACCGGCGACTTCGCCGACGTCCCCGGCGACGGCGACATCTACGTGCTGTCCCGGGTGCTGCACGACTGGGACGACGGGCGCTGCGCCGAGATCCTGCGGCACTGCGCCCGGGCGATGCCCGCCCACGCCGACCTGCTGATCGTCGAACGGCTGCTGCCCGCCGACGGCTCGCCCTCGCTGGCCACCGCGTGGGACCTGCACATGATGGTCAACACCGGCGGCCGCGAGCGCCGCGCCGACCACTACGGCCGGCTGCTCGCCGACGCCGGGCTGCACCTGCTGGACCACCGTCCGCTCCCGCTGGGCGCCGCCGTCCTGCACGCCCGGCGGGCCGCCGTCCCGGCCCCGACCGGCCCGTCCCCGGCCCTGGCCCGCACCGGCGCGTAGTCCTCGGGTGCCCCGCCGCCGTCGCCCCGCCGCCATCACCCCGGCGGCGGGGCACTCCGACCGCGGGTCAGGACCGGCGCGGCGCCACGTACTCGACGGTCTGCATCATCCCGAGGTCCTCGTGCTGGAGCTGGTGGCAGTGGGCGACGGCCCGGCCGGTGAAGTCCTCGTACCGGACCAGGAAGGTGACGGTGTCGCCCGGTCTGCCGCCGGCCAGGTCGACGGTGTCCTGCCAGACCGGCGGGTCGAGCCGCTCGCCGTTGCGGTGGGTGACCAGGACGTGGTTGGTGTGCAGGTGGAAGGGGTGGTGGAAGGCGGGGTTGGTCTCGGCGGTGCGCAGCGTCCAGCGCTCGACGGTGTCGAGCTCCAGGGTGTGGTTGACGTGGCCGGGGTCGAACAGGCCGTAGGCCGGGTCCCGGCTGGGGTCGCCGCTGGGGTCGGCGGCGGGGGTCGGGTTGCTCCCCAGCATCCGGAAGGCGTTGGGGAACGCACCCGGGAAGACGCCCGGATCGACGTGGAAGAGCACCTCGCGGTCCGCGTCCGGGTTCGCGATGTCGCCCTCGTCGAGGAACGGCTTGCCGGCCGGCAGCGTGGTCGGCAGCTCCATCGGCGGGTCGACCGCCTCGCCCGTCACCTCGACCGTCATCAGCGGCGCGGTCAGCCCCTCGACCCGCAGTTCGTAGCTGCCCGGGTCGTCGACCCGGACCAGGACGTCGGCCCGGCCGCCCATGGTCAGGCGCACCGCGTCGGTGGCGACCACGGCCGGGAAGGTCACGCCGTCCTGGGCGATCTGGTGGAGGGTCAGGTCACCGCCGTCGCCGGTGAGCCGCAGCACCGGCGCGGTGAACGCCGTCGCACAGACCAGCCGCCAGCGCTGCACCTCGCCCGGGCGCAGCGTCACGGTGGGGCCGACCGCGCCGTTGACGGTCAGCACGGCCGGGACGGCGGCCAGCGCGTTGCCGGAGTCGAAGTCGGGGACCGTGCCGTCCTTGAGGCGCAGCTCGTTGAGGCAGACCACCAGGTCGGCGGCGGCCGCGATCTCGGGGACCTCGTCGACGTCGCCCTCGATGATCAGGACCCCGGCCATCCCGCCGACGATCTGCACGGAGGTGGCCCCGTGCAGGTGCGGGTGGTACCAGTAGGTGCCGGCCGGGTGGTCGGCCGGGACGTCGATGGTCGTCACGTACTGCGGTTCCGGGGCGCCGGCCTCGACCTCGTCGGCGGTGCGCGGCTCGAACACCCGGAGCACGTTGTCGGCCTCCCCGGTCGGGTCGACGTGCAGGCCGTGGGTGTGCAGGTTGAAGCTGTTGAAGCCGTGCGGCCGGTTGTGGTCGCCGTCGTGGGGTTCGTTGGGCGGCAGGCCGTTGACCTGGGTCAGCCGCAGGGTGTCCCCGGCGCGCAGCCGCAGGGTCGGGCCGGGGATCGCCCCGTTGTAGGTGCGGGTGGTGACCGTCCCGTAGCCGGGCACGACGGTGTCCGTGAACCGCACGTCGAGGGTCTGCTCCAGCACCGCCCCCGCCCGGTCGGGCAGCCGCCGCGCGGTCCGCACGGCGGGCTGCGGGAACGGCTGCGGGAACGGCTGCGGCGCGGGGGCGGCCGCCGCGTGCCGCCGGGAGAGGATCCCCTCGGACGCGGCCACCAGCACGGCGGTGGGCAGCGCCTTGAGCAGCGACCGACGACTGATTCCGACATTTTCGCTCATGTTCGGGCAATCTAGGTCAACCCGTCCAGGCGGTCCGGAAAGCACACCGGGCACCCGCCGGACATTGCCCGATCATGACCTCAGCCCGGCCACCTGACAGCCACCTGACGGCCACCTGACCTCAGCCGGACCAGACGGTCACCGTCGCCTCCAGCTGGTAGTCCGCCGGGGCGATGGAGTCGACCTTGATCAGCGCGGTGCGGCCCCCCGGGGTCCTGAGGCAGATCATCGTCCCGACACTGACGTGGGCCGAGTCACCCGGATGGCTGGCGGCCCAGTCCGCGCAGGCGGCACCGGAGGGCGGCGCCTGGCCGGTCCAGATGCCGAAGCTGTCGTGCTCCGAGTTGATCTCCTCGCGCACCACCGCCGTCGTGGCGGTGAAGCCCGTCGCGTAGACGCCCTGGGGGAAGCCGGGGTGACGCCCCGGCGGGGTGAGGTCAAAGTCCGCCCCGCCCTCCATCGTGATGGCGACCTGGCCGCTCCAGACCACGGCGGGCCCGGCCGAGGAGGGCTGGGCGGCCGAGGAGGGCGGCGCGGCCGAGGAGGGCGGCGCGGCCGTGACCCCACCGGCGGTGGTCGCCACGGCGGTGGCCGGCCCCGGAGCCACACCGCCCGGCCCCGACCCCGCGCTCACCGGCGGCGCCGTCGGCGTGCCGTCGTTCGGCAGGATCGCCGTCCCCAGGATCAGCGCCAGCACCCCGACCGCGACCACCCCGACCCGGGCGCCCCAGCTCTGCGGCCCCGGCAGGTTGATCCCGGCGCCGCTCGCCGCCTCCTTCGCGAAGGCCACGACGAAGCAGAGCAACCCGAACACCCACAACGTGATGGTTCCTGCCACGGACCCGTCCCCTGCCTGTGCCACCGAACGCGAACGCGCAGATGCTACAAGGAAGCTGACATCAGGGCAGGTCATTTCCCCGGAGCCGGTCCGCCGCCGACCACGACGGCCCGGCTCCGGCGGGAGGCAACGCCGGGGCCGGGCGGTCGTCCGCTGCGGAGCGTCAGTTGGCCAGGCTGAAATCGCCGCCGACCGGGGCGGCGATCTTGTCGACGCCGGTCAGCGCGGTGAGCGAGGTCACCGGGCTGCTGCTGTCCGTCGTGGTGCCGTTGGCCAGCTGGCCGGAGCCGTTGGCACCCCAGGACTGCACGGTGTTGTTGCCCAGCAGGGCGACGGTGTGCTCGCGGCCGCCGGCCACCAGCTGCACGCCCATGACCCCGGGGACGGGGACGGGGGTGATCCGGTAGTCGGTGGTGCCGTCGCCGAGCTGGCCGGAGGTGTTCTGACCCCAGGCCTTGAGCTTGTTGTCGCTGTCGGTGACGGCCAGGCTGTGGTTGCAGCCCGCCGCGAGCTGCGAGACCCCGCCCAGCCAGATGCCCTGGGTGTCGACCGGGGTGTAGCGGCTGATGGTGCTGTTGTCACCGAGCTGGCCGGTGGCGTTGTAGCCCCAGGCCTTCACCGCGTTGCCGCTGGTGGGCTTGGACGGGCCGCTCGGCGGGCCGACCAGGGCCAGGTTGTGGTTGCAGCCGGCGGCGATCCTGGTCACCCCGGTCAGGTTGCTGACCGGGGAGGGGACGTTGCGGCTGGCCGAAGTGCCGTCGCCCAGCTGGCCGTTGATGTTGTAGCCCCAGGCCCAGACCGTGCCGTCCTCGCGCAGCGCGAGGCTGTGGTTGAGGCCGCCCGCGATCGCGACCACCTTGTTGAGGCCCTCGACCCGCACCGGCACGCTGCTGTCCGTGTTGGTGCCGTTGCCCAGCTGGCCGTAGTTGTTCTTCCCCCAGGCCACCACGGTCTGGTCGGCCAGCAGCGCGAGGCTGTGCGCGCCGCCCGCGGCGATGTCGGTGGCGTTGGCGAGGTTGACCACCTGACCGGGCGCGTTGTGGCTGAACACCGAGCCGTCGCCCAGCTGGCCGGAGCCGTTGGCGCCCCAGGACTGGACCGTACGATCGGTCAGCAGCGCCAGGCCGTGGCCGTTGGTGGGCCCGGCACCGCCGGCGGCGATCTTCACCACCTCGGCGCTGGTCAGCCCCAGCACGGTGGTGGCGGTGGTGCGGAAGTCCGTCCAGGTGCCGTCGCCGAGCTGGCCGGAGCGGTTGTTGCCCCAGGACTTGAGGCGCTTCTCCTGGGCGTGCGCGGTGCCGGCCGGCACCGCCGCCAGACCGAGCGCGGTCAGCGCGGCCACCGCGGCGGCGAGCGCCGGACGCAGCCGACTCCGCTGCGCGGTAGGGGAGTTCGTCATGTGCTGCCTTCCTGATGAAGGGGTGGGAGGTCAGCGCGCCAGGCTGAAACTGCCGCTGGAGGGGGCGGCGACCATGGCGACGCTGCCGGACTTGGCCAGCACCTGCACCGGGGTGAGGCGCTGGGTGGTGGTGCCGTCGCCCAGCTGGCCCTTGTCGTTGAGGCCCCAGGACTGGACGGTGCCGTCGCCGAGCACCGCCAGGTTGTGGCCGGCGCCGGAGGCGATGCCGACCACACCGGTCGCCCCGAGGACGGGCACGCTGGTGTTGCGCTGGGTGGTGGTGCCGTCGCCGACCTGGCCGTTGGCGTTGTTGCCCCAGGCGCGCAGGGTGCGGTCCTGGAGCAGGGCGACACTGTGGGTGGCGCCGGCGGCGAGCGCGGTGACGTTCGTGAGCTCCAGCACCTGCACCGGGTAGGGCTTGTTGTTGTTGACGGCCGGAGTGGTGGTGGTCGCGGTGTCGTCGCCCAACTGGCCCTTGTCGTTGAGGCCCCAGGACATCACGGTGCCGTCGGCGAGCAGCGCCAGGGCGTGCGAGGCCCCGGCGGTGATGCCCTTGACGGTGGTCAGCTCGGGCACCTGGACGGCGGTGGTGCGGGTGGCCGGGGTCGGGTTGGGCACGGTGGCGGTGGAGCTGGCCGGCCTGGGGGTGACGCCGAGCTGGCCCTTGTCGTTGTTGCCCCAGGTCTTGACCGTGCCGTCCTTGAGCAGCGCCATGCTGAACGTGTCGCCGGCCGCGATCGCCTTCACGTCCGCGAGCCCGGCGACGGTCACCGGGAGCGAGGCGTTGGTGGTGGTCCCGTCGCCCAACTGGCCCTTGTCGTTGAGGCCCCAGGACATCACCGTGCCGTCCTTCAACAGGGCGAGGGCGTGCGAGCCGCCCGCGGCGATCGCGTCGACCCCGCCCAGCCCGGCGACCAGGCCGGGCACCGCCCACTCGTCGGTGGTGCTGGTGGCGCCGTTGCCCAGCTGGCCCTTGTCGTTCTTGCCCCAGGCCTCGACGGTGCCGTTGGCGAGCAGGGCGAGGCCGAAGCCGCTGCCGGCCGAGCCGCCGGTGCCCCCGGCGGCGACGGAGTTGAGCTCGGCCCCGGACAGTCCGACCACCGAGGTCGGGGTGAGCCGCTGGGTCTTGGTGCCGTCACCCAGCTGTCCGCTGGTGTTCAGCCCCCAGGCGCGCAGCCGCAGGTCGTACGCGGAGGCGGCGGAGGTGGGCAGCGCGACGGAGCCCAGCAGGGCCAGGCTCGCCACCAGGGCGGGGGCGGCGGTCGCGGGCAGGGCGCGGAGCTTGCGGTGCAGCGGGTGCATCTCTTCCTCACGTTCGGGCGGGTACGGGGGCATGGGGATGCCCGGGCGACGGCGGGAGGGTGCCGCCGCTCGGGGCCGGGCCGGCGGTGCGTCAGAGGCCGGTGCGTCAGAGGCAGGGGCGCGCCGGGCCGCGGCGGACGGGCCCGCCGATGACCAGGGCGGGCGGCGGCAGCGGCCGGTGGTGGGCCTGGGTGGCGGACTCGCCGCAGGGCGACACCGGGCGCACCCCGGCCGGGGCGGCCGCGGCGGCGGGGGTCGCGCCCAGCAGGGGCAGGGCGGCGGGGGCCGCGCCCAGCAGGGGCAGGGCGAGGAGCAGGACGCAGATCTTCGGGGCTCGGGCCGTTCCGGAATGGGGTGACATGTCGTCCCTCGCGGTGCGGGCCGCGCGACGGCACGGCCGCACGGCCTGGATGGGAATTGAAGATCGGATTCCCGGAATACCTGCCCCATGATCGGAACGGCCGTGCGGTATCGAACGGGTTTCCACCTTGTTGGCTCAGCCCGATCGTTCGCCGTCGCCCTATCGGCCCGTCAGCTGTTGCGGACGGTGACCGGGGCCCGAAGCATGGACCGCCGGGGCCCGGTGATCATCAGTCACCTCGATCGCAACTGCCCTCCACATCCGCCGAATTCAGTGGGAGAGACCGTGCCGCGAGCGAAACGAGCCAGACTTCTTGCCGTCACCCTCGGTGGCGCCATCGCCCTGGCGACCCCGACCCCGGCGGGGGCGGAGGACACCCAGCCGGCCGTGGTCCCGAACGGCACGTTCTCCTCGCCCACCGTCCCCGCCGGTACCACCTGGGTCCCGGGCGTCGACGGCTGGACCGGCGGAGGGGTCGGCTCGGCCGCCCGCGCCGCCCACCCGCAGGGCTTCCAGGCCGCCTCGCTGCACTGGGGCAGCAAGGCGGTCCCGCTCAGCACCCGGCTGCGCGGCGTACGGGCGGGTGCCACGGTGACGCTGACCTGGGACGACAACCCCGACAGCTGCCCGCCCCAGGGCGCCGCCAAACGGACGTACACCGTGTCGGTGGCGGGCCCAACCAACACCCCGGGCGCTTTCGGCACCAACACCCCCAACGGCGGCGCGAACTGGTACCTGGGGCGGGCCTACTCCTTCACCGCCGCCGAGGACGCACCGCAGATCACCTTCGCCTCGACGACCACCGACTACCTCAACTGCCCCCTGTTCGTCACCAACGTCGCCGCCAAGCAGACCGCCCCGCTGCAGACCCCGCCCCGGCAGGACCCGTGCTCAGGAGACGCGGCGACCAGCCCGCAGTGCAAGGACGTCGCCGACAACAAGGACCAGATCTCCAAGTGCCCGCCCAGCAACAAGGACTGCCTGGCGAGCGTCGCCGGGAACGGCAAGGAGCAGCACGACGGTATCGACAAGCAGACCCAGGCGATGGACGCCTTCAACAAGGTCCCCCGCAACCAGGACCCGAACACGGCCGTCTCCGAGCTGTGCCCGCTGCCCAACGCGCTCACCGACGGGGTCAAGCCCGGTGACGCCGTCATCCCGCCGAGCGACTGGTGGGTCTGCTGATGGGGCGCCGCCTGCTGCTCCGCGCCGGGTCCTCCCTGGCGGCGGCCGGCCTCGCCCTCGCCGCCGGGCCGCCCGCGCGGGCCGCCGACACGGTGGACGTCCCGGTGGCCAACGGCACCTTCGCCCAGCCCGTCGCGCCCGACAACGGGACCGCCGCCGGGCACGCCGACTGGTCACCCGAGAACAACGGCGTGGTCTTCGGCAAGGCCCTCGCCCAGCACCCCGCCGGCTACCAGGCGGCCTCGCTGAACTGGAACGGCGCCGCGCTCGCCCTGCGCACCCGGCTGTGGGGCGTGAAGGCGGGCTCGCACATCACACTGAGCTGGGACGACAGCCCGGGCGTGGACCGGCGCTGCACCTCCGCGCAGCTCAAGGACGGCCAGACGTACAACGTCTCGCTGATCGCCCCCGGGAACCCGCCGGACCCGCAGATCACCACCAAGGGCACCGACACCGTCGGCGCCGCCAACTGGACCACCGGGCGGACCTTCGGCTTCGACGCCCCCGAGGACAACCCGATGGTCTCCTTCGACTCCGCCGAGCAGCGCGACCCGCGCTCCTGCGGCCCGCTGATCACCAACGTCACCGCCCGGCAGACCCCGGCCCCGGTCGACCAGAAGGTCCGCAAGGAGCAACTGCCCGCCCCCAAGGCCTACAAGGGCAACGAGCCGCTGGAGCCGGGCGTCGCGGTGGACGACTGCGAGGGCGCGGCGGCCAACTGCGTGTTCACCGTGGACAAGGGGTCCTCCTACCAGTACTACGGCCAGACCAGGATCATCGGCGAGGTCTACCTCAACTGCAGCCGCAACGCCGTCGTCGACGACCGGCGGATCGAGGTCACCGAGCCGCCGTACGACAGCCTCACCCAGTACTACGCGCTCAAGGGCACCCCGCTGACCCCCAGCCGCTCCGACATCTCGCAGAGCCGCCCCAACCTGGCCGCCCAGGCCGCCGCCGGGTTCAGCGCGGCGGGCGGCAACCCGGCGGCCGTCTCCACCGGCAACCCGCTCACCTGGAGCCGGACCAGCACCAAGGGGATCAACCCCACCATCCAGCCGGGCGAGGTGAGTTGGATCGAGGTGCAGCCGGCCCGGGAGCGGGTGGCGGGCAGTTTCAGCAACGCCCGCAACAGGTACCGGCTGGACGCGACCTTCGACGTCCCGGCCACCTCCCTGCCGGACCGGTACTTCCAGCGCACCGGACCGCTCACCGACGTCGAGCTCCAGCGCTGCGGCTCCGCCCGGCCGACCGCCGGCACCCCGGACAACGGCGCCGGGCCGGACAAGCGCCTGCTGGCCGTCGACGCGCCGCCCGCCGGGGTGGCGACCAGGTCCGTCCCGCTCAACCCCTGAACCCGCTCAACCCCTGAACCCGCTTGCCCCCTTGAACGGCCGCCCGCCCGTGCGTACGGGCGGGCGGCCGGACCGCTGGACGGCAGGGGTCAGACCAGCGGTGCCCAACCCCCCTCGGGCGTCCGCCGGTACCGGGCGGTGGGCCGGGCTCCGCCCCGGTGCGGCGGCACCTCGACCAGGCCGCCCTCCGGGGCAGCGGCCGCCGCGCGGCCCCCCGGGCCCGGCGAGGGGTCGGGCGCCGGGGTGAAGCCGGGACGCACCGTGAGGCAGTAGTTCAGCGCGCTGAACGTCTGCGCCACCACGGTGCTGACGTTCACGCTCGACGGGCTGTCCACCACGATGTTCTTCACCAGCTTGCCGGTGCCGTTCACGCTCAACTCACCGACCGTGCGGGTCATCGCGTTCAGCACCCCGAACTGCAGCTCGTCGCCCGACTTCACGGTGAACTTCACCTGGGTGGTCTCGGTGCTGGTCCGCTTCCAGGTGTGCGAGTACGCGGCCTGGAAGGCGAGCGCGTAGCTGGCCTGCGCGCTGAGCATGAGCTCGGCGGAGCCGGAGACCGTGCCGCCGACGCCGATCGAGGCGCCGTTGACGACGTCCGTGGTGGGGCCCTTGTCCGCCGACGGGCCGTGGTCCGTGTGGCTGATCCCGGTGGTGTTGTCGACGCCGGCGCTGGCCTCCACCGTGGTGGTGTTGTCGACGGTGCCCACCAGGGTCGCGCTGCCGGAGATCTCGCCCGCGATGTTGTCGGTGGTGCTCGACTCCAGCGACACCGTCCGCTCCACCGTCATCGGCTTGTTGGTGCAGTTGATCACCGCGTTCCCGGCCGAGACCACCGCCGTGGTGCGCTCCCGGGAGAGCCCCGGGATGATCCGGAACGAGCACCCGTGCTCCTGCCCGCAGCCGTGCGCCACGGCGCGGGCGTCGGGCAGCGGGGCGCCCCCGTCGAAGGCCTGAGCCACCAGGGGCGCGTCCGGATCGGCCGCCGGGGCGTCGGCGCCGCCCTCGGCGAGGGCGGGCGCGACCGAGGCCAGCAGGGTGGCCAGCGCGGCCGTCAGGACCAGCGAGCGGTACGGCACGGCGTGCCCGGCCCGGCGCTTCACCGCTGCTCCCAGGTGCCCTGCGCGGTCCGGACGTACACGGCGTCCGGCACCCGCCCCGGCGGCTCCGGCGCGGTCTCGATCAGCCCGCCGCCGGCCGACCGGCGACCGCCCGGCCCCGGGTTGCCGCCGGAGCCCGAACTCGGGCGCAGCGAGAGGCACTTGTCCGGCCGGGCGAAGGTCTGGGCGACCACCGAGCTGACGTTGACGCTGGAGGGGCTGTCCACCGTCACGTTCTTGATCAGCTTGTCGGTGCCGTTCACCGCCAGCTCCCCGACCGTGCGCGCCGTCGCGTTCAGCACCCCGAACTGGATCTCGTCACCGGGGCTGACGGTGAAGACCACCCTGGTGGACTCGGTGCTCTGGACCTGCCACTCGCGCGAGAAGGAGGCCTTGAAGGCCTGGGCGTAGGTGGCCTTGGCGCCCAGGTGCAGCGCGTTGGAGGCGCCGACCGTCACCGGGAAGGCGACGGTGTTCTCCACCTTGTCCTCCGTGTACGGGCCCGTGTCCTTGCTCGGCCCGATCTGGTTGACGCTGTTGGTCATGCCCGGCTTCACGGTGCCCGTGGCCGCGGCGGTCACCGTGGTGTCCACCCCGCCCTCCAGGGTGGCGGTGCCGGAGATCGCACCGCTGATGTTGTCGGTGCTGCTGGTCACGAAGGTGACGGTGCGGTCGATCTCCATGTCCGAGTCGGTGCAGTTGATCGCCGCGTTGCCCACCGAGAGCACGGCGCCCATGAACTCGCGCGGCGCCCGGTCGTACATCCGGAAGCTGCACGCCGAGGGCTTGTCGCACAGCCTGGTCACCTCCGCCGCGGAGGCCAGCGGCTTCTCCCCGGCCAAGGCCTGCGCCACCGGGAGCGCCGGGCGCGTGGCCCCGCCGCCGTCGGCGGCGCCGCTCGGCACCGCGAGCGGGACCAGGACGGCTATGGCGGCCCCGGGGACCAGCAGGGCGAACCGGGCGGCGTACCGCCACGTCGGCGGGCGTGCGGAGACGACCACGGATGCTCTCCTCTTCCTCGGAGGGTGGGTGCCGACCGGGTCGGACCGGGCCCGGGCCGGTGGTTCCGGTGCCCGGGTGCTCCCGTGCCAGAGTGCCCGGGCGCTCCGGTGTGAGGGTGCTCCGGTGTCAGGGTGCTCCGGTGCCCGGGGTGCGTCGGCTTCCCCATCCTCCGCGAGAGTCGCATCGCAAGCGAACGGTCGGCGCGTGATCGTGCGCCATTCGATGATCCGTCAGTGCGCGCCCGTCAGTTGCCGGGCCGCTCCGGGGGCCGGGCGTCGATCTCGGCCCAGACCGTCTTGCCGTCGTCGTGCGGCACCGCGCCCCAGCGGGTGGCGGCCTTCTGCACGATGAACAGCCCGTGCCCGCCCGGCAGGCCCGGGCGGTGCGGCCGGCGCGGCTCGGGCAGGTCGGTCGAGCGGTCGCTGACCTCGATCCGCAGCCGGGCCGCGGAGGCGTCCAGGACGAGGTCGACGGGGCCGCCCGCGTGCAGCATGGCGTTGGCGACCAGTTCGGCGACCAGCAGCACGATGTCGTCCTCGGCCCCGCCCGGGCCGGTCGGCCAGGACCAGTCGGCGACGGCCTGCGCGGTGTACGCCCGGGCCCGGGCGACGGGCTTGGGCTGCCCGGCCAGGTGCAGGCGCCGGCGCTGGCCGCCGGGCGGCAGGGTGGGTCCGGTGCCCGGCCGGTCGCCGTCCAGGGTGGCCCGGCTGGTCGTCATGTGCGGGTTCCCCTTCGGTTCCGGTTCGGTTCCCGTTCGGTTCCGGCGCCGTGCTCCCGGCGCCGGGTGCCGCTGTGTACGGCTGTGTACCACTGCGTACCGCTGTGTTCCACGTCGTTCCGCTGTCGTCTGCTCGGTTTCCCGACCACAAACGAATTATGCGTGCCGACGGGCGGCCGCGGCGCTCACCGGGGTGCGGTGGCCGCGGCCTCCACGGTCGGGTGGAGCGAGAACACGGCGTCCGTGCAGGTCAGTTCCAGCAGCCGCTGCACCGTGACGGACGGCGCCGCGAGCCGGAAGTCCACGTCCGCCGCCGCGGCCGAGAGCCGGGTCTGCAGCAGCAGGTTGAGGCCGGAGGAGTCGCAGAAGCCGACCTGGGCGAGGTCGACGACGAGCAGCGGCGGGCGCTGCTCCACCAGTTGGTCGAGGGTGCTCCGGGCGGGGGCCAGGGTCTCGATGTCGAGATCGCCGGCCAGGGCGCAGACGGCCGCCCCCGCGTCGGTGCACCAGGTGTGCACGGCCAGGTCGGGCCCGAGCGGGGCGCCCGCCCCGGAGGCGTCGGAGGGTGCGGTGGTCGGCGGCACGGTCACGGACTCGTTCTCTGCGGGCATCGTCTTCTCGGCTGGCATCGTCGTCGTGTTCCCCTCAACGGGTGTGCTCCACGAGCGTACGCACGCCACCCGGCCCGGGACCAGGCCGGGGGGCAAACCGGCCGGGTGGCGGTGGGTGGCGTGCGTCGTGTGGCGGTGCGCCCGGTGACCGTGCGGCGGTTCAGTCGGCGGTGAGGTCCGCGCGCAGGTGTTTCAGGGTCCGGCTGAGGAGCCGGGAGACGTGCATCTGGGACAGCCCCAGGCGGGCACCGATCTGCGACTGGGTGAGCTCCTCGCCGAAGCGCATCGACAGGATCTGCCGGTCGCGTTCCGGCAGGGCGGCGACCAGGGGCTTGAGCACGATCAGGTTCTCCACCGTGTCGAACCGCGGGTCCTCCTCGCCGAGCCGCTGGGCGAGCGGGCCCAGCTCCTCCTCACTCTCGGTCACCGGGGCGTCCAGGGATCCCGCGGTGTGGCCGTTGGCGGCGGCGAGGCCCTCGACCACCTCCTCCGGCGACAGGTCGAGGTGCTCCGCCAGCTCGGCCACCGTGGGCGCCCGGCCCAGCCGTTGGAACAGCACGTCGCGGGCCTTGGCGAGGGTGATCCGCAGTTCCTGGAGGCGGCGCGGCACGTGCACGGCCCAGGTGGAGTCCCGGAAGTGGCGGCGGATCTCGCCGAGGATGGTCGGCAGCGCGAAGGTCACGAACTCGGCGCCGTGGTCCGGGTCGTAGCGGTCGATCGCCTTGATCAGGCCGAGCGAGCCGACCTGGAGCAGGTCCTCCTCGGGCTCCTGGCGGTTGCCGACCCGGCGGATCGCGAAGCGCACCAGCGACAGGTTGAGCTCGATCAGCGTGGCCCGGACGTACGAGTACTCGGGAGTGCCCTCCTCCAGCGTGGCGAGCCGGGCCAGCAGCACCCTGGTCAGCTCCCGCGCGTCTGCGGGGGCGACCTGCTGCGGGTCCTCGATGCCGGCGAGCTCGGGCAGTTCCGGGTGCCCCGGGTGCCCGGGGAGCCCGGGGAGCCCGTGGACGACGGCCCGGCGGGCGGCCTGGTCCGGGGCCGGGGCGGTCACGCGGTGGAGGAGTTCGTCACTGGTCGTGGCCATGTCGGTCCTTTCCCCTCGGCGTACGGTCCGTCCCCGGGTACCCGCCGTGGACCGTTCCATGCCGGTTCCCCTTGTGAGGATTGCGTGAACGAACGACCCGGGCCGCGCTGCGGTGACACTCGCCACACTCCGCGCATGCCGCCCGGGGAACGGGGCACCCGGACGGGACAGGACCGGAGCGCGAGGAGGAGAGGGAGGACCGGACGATGGGACGGATCGAGGAATCGGTCGAGATCGCGGCGCCGCTCGGCGAGGTCTACCGGCACTGGGTGCACTGCGAGGACTTCCCGCAGTTCATGCGCGGCGTGGTCAGCGTGGACGTCACGGGCGGCGGCGCCAGCAGCTGGGTGGTCGAAACGGCCGGCGGCCGCCGGGAGTTCGAGGCCGTGACCACCGAGGTGGTGGAGGGCGAGCGGGTGGCCTGGGACGGCGGAACGGGCCCGGTGCGGCACAGCGGCGTGGTGACCTTCCACCACGTGGACGACCGCACCACCCGGATCATGCTCCAGCTGGAGGTCGAACCGCACGGGCTCTGGGCCCACCTCGCCGAGGCGCTCGGCTTCGTGGACCGCCGGATCATCGACGACCTGAACGACTTCAAGCACCACGTCGAGCGGGACACCGCGCCCGGCACCGCCCCGGGGGCATGAACGCCCGGATCGGGGGCAGCCGAGCCGTACCGGCCCGAACGGGACCGGACGGGACGGAACGAACGGAGGCAGTCATGACCGCACGCCGCACCATCTGGGAATTCCGCACCTCCGCCGGCCACACCGCCGGCACCGACCTCATCGGCTTCCACGTCGAGGCCACCGACGGCGCGATCGGCAAGGTCGACAAGCTGTCCGAGGAGGTCGACGAGCAGTACCTGGTCGTCGACACCGGGCCGTGGATCCTCGGCCGACGCGTGCTGCTCCCGGCCGGGACCGTGACCCGGATCGAGATCGGCGAGCGGAAGGTCTACGTCGACCGCTCCAGGGACGAGATCCGCAACAGCCCCGACCTCGACGCCGGCGGGCCCGACCAGGAGATCGACACCCGCGGGCGCTTCGGGCCCTACTGGGACCCGTACTACGGCGGCCGGATCCTCTGACCGGGCCGCCCGAAGCACAGACCGACAGTCAGCGACGACGGACGGGGGGCGGCCCCCAGGCTCCCCCCGTCCGGACCACCCGGGAAGGGGAACCCTCCATGGAACGTCTCACCACCCGGATCACCATGCGACTGATGACCGGCGACGACCGCAGCCGGGACCTGGACGTCGACTGGTCCTACCGGGACGACGAACCCCACGCGGCGGAGCTGGACTTCACCTCCTACCAGGCGAACGCGGTCTGGTCGCTCTCCCGCGACCTGCTGCTCGCCGGGCTGCACGCGCCCGCCGGCGAGGGCGACGTCCACGTCACGCCGTTCGACGACACCCACGTCCTGATCGCGCTGGCCGGCGCCGAGGGCGTCGCCCTGCTCGCGGCCCCCGCGGCGGCGGTCGCCGGGTTCCTGGCCCGGACCGTACGGCTGGTCCCGCCGGGGCAGGAGCACGAGCGGATCGACTGGGACCGCGGCCTGCACGACTTACTGGCCGCCTGAACCACCGGCCGGCCACCTGCACCGACTGCACCGAACCCGACGAGTGCACCGAACCCGCCGAGCCCGGCGGACCCGCCGGGCCGTACGGCACCGCACCGAGAGGAGCACCCGCCCATGACCACCGCCCCCGCCCGCCCCGGTCAGCCGCCGCCCGCGCCGGAGCCCCCGGCGCCGCCGTCCAGGCCGCTGCTGCCCGACCCGCCGCCCCCGCCCGGCTCGCCCGTCCCCCCGCCGGGCCCGCGCCCGGTGCACCGGCCGGCCCCCGAACCGGCCGCCCCGCAGCCGGGCCGGCCCCACCCGGTCGAGCCGCCCGACTGAACCGGCCAACCGAACCGGCCGACTGAACCGCCCGACCGAGCCGGCCGACCGAACCGGCCCACCCCCGGGCCCCGGCCCGGGCCCCCTCCCCCAACTCGCTTGCCAGCAGCGGAAAGGAGAGCCGCAGATGTGGTGGAGCCTGCTCCGCCTGGCCGTCGTCGGCGTCGTGGCCGCCCTCCTCACCTACGGCCTGGACCGGGCCGTCCGGTCGGCGGCCCGGCGGCTCTCGGCCCCCCGGGGTGTCGGTGACGTGCCGGAGGTGCTGCGCCGGTGCCGCCACCCGGTGCTGGCGCTGACGGCCTGCCTGCTGCTCTCCGCCGCGCTGCCGTGGATCGCCGCCCCGCCCGCCGCCCGCGAGGGGCTGCGGCACCTGGCGGTGATCCTGGCGATCACCTCCGGCGGCTGGCTGTGCGGCCGGCTGGTGGCGATCCTGGCGGAGGGCGCCGCCCGGCTCGCCGTGCACCGCCGCGAGCCGGCCTGGGCGGGCCGCGCCCGGACCCAGGCCGTCCTGCTCGGCCGGATCTGCCAGGCGGTGGTCGCCGTGGTGACCCTGGGCGCGGTGCTGATGACCTTCCCGGCGGTGCGCGGCGTGGGCACCAGCCTGCTGGCCTCCGCCGGACTGGTCGGCGTGGTGGCGGGCGTGGCCGCCCAGAGCACCCTGGCCAATGTCTTCGCCGGGGTGCAGCTGGCCTTCGGCGACCTGGCCCGGATCGGCGACGTCGTGGTGGTGGCCGGTGAGTGGGGGACGGTCGAGGAGATCACCCTGACCGCCGTGGTGATCGAGACCTGGGACCAGCGGCGGCTGATGATGCCGATGTCGTACTTCGTCGGGCGGCCGTTCGAGAACTGGTCCCGCCGCTCCAGCCGGATCACCGGCACCGCGCTGCTCCACCTCGACCACCACGCCCCGATCGGGCTGCTGCGCGAGGAGTTCGAGGACTACCTGGCCAAGTGCGAGCTCTGGGACGGCCGGGGCAGCGCCCTCCAGGTGGTCGACACCACGCCGACCACCATCGTGGTCCGGGTGCTGGCCACGGCGGCGGACGGCAGCGACGCCTTCGAACTGCGCTGCCGGCTCCGCGAGCACCTGATCGGCTACCTGCGCGACCGGCACCCGTACGCGCTGCCGCGCATCCCGGTGGCGGAGGCGCCCGCGCGGGACCCGGACGGCCGGGGGGAGCCCCGCACCCCCCGGGCGGGGGGGGGGGGGGGGGGGGGGGGGGGGGGGGGGACGCCCCCCCCCCCCCCCCCCCCCCCCCCCCCCCCGCCGCCCCGCTCCCGGGCCCGGACCCGCGCACGCCGCCGCCGCGCACACCACCGCCGCGCACGCCGCCGCCGTGACGGCCCGGCCGATCAGCTGGAGGCTCTGCGGCAGCCCGTCGGCGGATCCGTCCGACCCACCGGCGTCCGTCCGACCCACCGGCGTCCGTCCGACCCACCGGCGTTAGGGTGAACGGATCGAATGATCACCAGGAGAGTCATGACCGCCGCCAAGCCCAGCGTCCTGCTCGTCACCGACCTCGCCTACCAGGCCCGGGGGCGCCGCTACTGCGACGAGGACATCCAGCTCTCCGCCCGGCTGCGCGAGGACTTCGACCTCGCCCTCTGCCACCCGCTCGACGCGGCCGCGCTGCTGGACCGCTTCGACCTGGTACTGGTCCGCAACAGCGGTCCGGTGCTCAACTACCGCGCCGCGTACGAGCGCTTCCGGGAGCAGGCACTCGACCGCGGCACCCGCGTCTACAACCAGCTCACCGGGAGCGCCGACCAGGCCGGCAAGCAGTACCTGCTCGACCTCACCGCCACCGGGCACCCCGTCATCCCCACCGTCGACCGCGTCGCGGACCTCGACCGGCTGCCCGTGGTGCCCGAGTACGTGGTCAAGCCGAAGCTCGGCGCCGACTCCATCGGCCTGCGGGTCGTCCCCCGCGAGCGGCTCGACACCGTCGCGCAGGCCCGGGACGTCCTGATCCAGCCGCTGGTGCCGTTCCGCTACGAGGTCTCGTTCTACTTCGTCGACGACGCCTTCCAGTACGCCCTGCACGCCCCCGACCCGGAGCGGCGCTGGCACCTCGAACCGTACGAACCCACCGCCGCCGACCTGGAGTTCGCCCGGCGCTTCATCGCCTGGAACAGCATCGAGCACGGCATCCAGCGGGTCGACGCCTGCCGCACCCCGGAGGGGGAGCTGCTCCTGGTCGAGCTGGAGGACCTCAACCCC
This sequence comes from Kitasatospora sp. NPDC029367, assembly GCF_055569135.1. Taxonomy (NCBI): domain Bacteria; kingdom Bacillati; phylum Actinomycetota; class Actinomycetes; order Kitasatosporales; family Streptomycetaceae; genus Kitasatospora; species Kitasatospora sp. NPDC029367. The sequence continues at coordinate 113,975 of NZ_JBVHYH010000010.1, read as the reverse complement.
TACCTGTCGCTCGACCTGGTCGACCCGGCCGTCCGGGACCGCTTCGTCGACGCCCTCAAGGCCGCGCTGCACGCCTTCGTCAGGTCGTCCTGACGCCCGTCACCCGGCCCTGACCTGCCGGGCGGCCTCGGTCAGCACCGCGCCCAGCGGCAGGTCGACCCGGGCCACCGCCAGCTCGTCCCCGCGGGTCGCGCCCTGGTTGACGATCACCACCGGCGTGCCCGCGCGGGCGGCCCGGCGCACGAAGCGCAGCCCCGACATGACCGTGAGCGAGGAGCCCAGCACCAGCAACCCCTGGGCCGCGTCCACGAGTTCGAAGCAGCGCTCGACCCTCGGCCGGGGCACGCTCTCGCCGAAGAAGACCACGTCCGGCTTGAGCACGCCCCCGCACGCCGCGCACGGGGCGACCCGGAAGGCGGCCACCGGCTCCGGCGCCAACTCGGCGTCGCCGTCCGGGTTGACCCGGGCCGGGCCGTCCCGGAAACCGCCGTTCAGCTCCTCCAGCCGGCGGTCCAGCTCGCTGCGCGGGCTGGTCCGGCGGCAGTCCAGGCAGACCACCCGGTGCAGCCCGCCGTGCAGTTCCACCGCCGTACGGGTGCCGGCCGCGCGGTGCAGGCCGTCCACGTTCTGGGTGATCACCGCCGAGACGTGCCCGGACCGCCGCAGCTGCTCCACCGCCCGGTGCCCGGCGTTCGGCTCGGCCCCCGCGATCGCCCGCCAGCCGACGTGGCTGCGCGCCCAGTACCGCTGCCGGGCCGCCGCGCTCCCGGTGAACTCCTGGAAGGTCATCGGCGCCGCGCGCCGCCGGCTGCCCGTCTCGCCCCGGTAGTCCGGGATCCCGGACTCGGTGGACAGGCCGGCCCCGCTGAGCACCACCGCCCCGCGCCCGGCCAGCAGCCGCACCAGCGCCGCCAGGCCGGCCGCATCGGCCGCCGTGGCGCCGGGAGTCGTCGCGAACGCGTCCATGCCGTCCAGGGTAGGACGGCGGCCCGGAAAACCGGTGGTCGCCGGTGGGGCCGGGCGTTACCCTCGGGGGCATGGACGTCATGGACCGAAGCACCAGCGCAGCCGCGCGAGCCGCCAGCTCGCCGGTTGCCGCCGCCTGACGTACCCCCTCCCCCGGCGACCGGAAACGGTCCGCCGGTGGTGTTCCCGGGGCGTTCGCTCCCCCGGTCCCGATGATCGCGCGGCTCGTTCTCCGGCGCCTCCCTCCCCCGAGAAGGAGCCACCGCCATGAACACCGACCAGCTCGTCCGCGTCTTCACCGAGTACTTCGAGGAGCGCGGCCACCGCCGGATCATCGGCTCCACCCTGCTGCCCCCGCCCGGCGACCCGGTGCTGTTCACCACCTCCGGCATGCACCCGCTCACCCCGTACCTGGAGGGCCGTCCGCATCCGCTCGGGAGGCGGCTGGTCAACCGGCAGCGGTGCCTGCGCACCACCGACCTGGACGAGGTCGGCGACCGCACCCACCTCACCGTCTTCGAGATGCTCGGCAGTTGGTCGCTGGGCGACTACGAGGGCCCGCAGAGCCTCGACTGGGGCTACGGACTGCTCACCGACGGCCTCGGCATCGACCCGGGCCGGCTCCACGTCACCGTCTTCGGCGGGGACGACCGGGTCGGGCCGGACACCGGCTCGCTGGAGCTCTGGCAGGACCGCGGGGTCCCGGTCGAGCTGACCGTCGAGGACAACTGGTGGTCCAACGGGCCGACCGGCCCCTGCGGCCCCGACTCGGAGATCTTCCTCTGGACCGGCGACACCCCGCCGGAGTCGACCCCGACCCGGGACGACCGCTGGGTGGAGGTGTGGAACCACGTGATGATGCGTCACCGCCGGCTCGACGACGGCTCGCTGGTGCCGCTCCCCCAGCGCAACGTGGACACCGGGCTCGGCCTGGAACGGCTCTCCTCGCTGCTCCAGGGCCGCTCCTCGGTCTTCGAGTGCGACGTCTTCGACCCCTGGCGCCGCCTGCTGCCGCCGCTGTGGGAGCTGGACGAGCCGTCGCTGCGCCTGGTCGGCGACCACCTGCGCTCGTCCGTCGTGGTGATCGGCGACGGCGTGCTCCCCGGCAACACCGGCCGCGGCTACGTGCTGCGCCGTCTGGTCCGCCGGGTGCTCACCGTGCTGCGCCGCGACGACCCGCGGCGCGGGCTCGGGGACCTGCCGCAGGAGCTGGTGCGGCACACCCTGGACCGCTTCGGCCAGGACGTGGACCCGGAGTCGGTGCGCCGGGTGCTGCTCGACGAGGAGCAGCGCTTCGACCGCCTGCTGGAGCGCGGCCGCCGGCTGCTCTCCAGCCCCCGCTTCCGCGGCCCGCTCGGCGAGGACGACCTCCGCTACCTCCACGACACCCACGGCCTGCCGCGCGAGCTGGTCCTCGAACTGCGTTCGCAGTGACGGACGGTGGCGGGGGCGGTACGGCCGGCCGTGCCGTTCCGCCCCCGGACCCCGCCCCAGACCCCGACCCCGGCCCGACCCCGGCCCCGGTCGCCGCCGCCGAGGGGCGCTGACCCGACCGGCGCGGCGGCCCTGGTGGATCGGGCTGGTGCGTGTAAGGTAAGTCGACTTTTCGGGGGGCGGGGGAAACGGAACGTGGTTCAGGACGAGTGCGCGCCGGCACGGCTGCGGTTCAGCCTGCTGGGGCCGATCGGCATCGAGGCCGACGGACGGGCCGTGCCCCCGGGCCCGCCCCAGCAGCGGGCGATGCTGGCGGCGCTGCTGCTGCGGGCCGGTCGCCCCGTCACCCTGCGCGAGCTGCTCGACGCGCTGTGGGGTGCCGAACCGCCCTCGTCCGCGGTGATGGTCCTGCGCACCTACGCCTGGCGGATCCGCCAGCGGCTGGCCGGCCCGGACGCCGACGGGCCCAACGGCACCCGCCCCAACGGCACCGGCGCTGACGGCGGCGCGCCCGTGGCGCAGCTGCTCAGCTCGGTGGGCGACGGCTACCGGCTGTCCGTACCGCCGGAGTCCGTGGACGCCCACCGGGCGGAGCGGCTGGCCGCCACCGCCGCCCGCGCCTGGCGCAAGGGGCGGCAGAAGGAGTGCGCCACCCTGCTCACCGAGGCGCTGTCCCTGTGGCAGGGCGAGCCGCTGGCCGGCGTGCCCGGGCCGCTCGCCGAGGCCGAGCGCTCCCGCCTGGCCGAGCTGCGGCTGACCCTGACGGAGCAGCGCTTCGCCGCCGAGCTCGCCCGCGGCCGGCACCACGCCCTGGTGTCCGACCTCACCGCGTTCGTCCAGCAGCACCCGCTGCGCGAGCAGAGCTACGGCTTCCTGATGCAGTCCCTGTACGCGGCCGGCCGACAGGCGGACGCACTCGCCGTCTTCGCCCGGGCCCGGCGGACGCTGGGCGAGGAACTGGGGATCGACCCCGGCCCGGAGCTGTGCGGGCTGCACGGCCGGATCCTCGCCGGCGACCCGGGCCTGCTGGCGCCCGCCCCGGCCGCAGTCCTCACCCCGGCGCCGGAGGGCGTCGTCCGCCCGGCCCAACTTCCGCCGGACATCTCGGACTTCAGCGGCCGTGCCGAGGCCGTCCGGCAACTGGCCGCGGCCCTGACCGGCGCCGACCGGACCGTCCTCGGCGTGGTCTCGATCAGCGGCATGGGCGGCATCGGCAAGAGCACGCTGGCCGTCCGGGTCGCCCACCAGGTCCGCGACCACTACCCCGACGGCCAGTTCTACGCGGACCTGCGCGGCACCAGCGGCGAACCGGCCGACGCCGGCGCCGTCCTGGGCAGCTTCCTCGGCGCGCTCGGCGTCGCCGCCACCGAGCTGCCGCGCGCCGTCGAGGACCGCTCCCGACTGCTGCGCAGCCTGCTCGACGGCCGCCGGGTCCTGCTGCTGCTCGACGACGCCCGCGACCTCACCCAGCTGCGCCCCCTGCTGCCGGGCTCCGGCGACTGCGCGGTGATCGTCACCGGCCGCACCCGGGTCCCGGGGCTGTCCTCCCGGGCCCACCTGGACCTCGACGTGTTCGCCGTCGACGAGGCCCTGGACCTGCTGCGGCAGGTCATCGGCGGGCCGCGGGTGGCGGCCGAGCCCGCCGCCGCCGACGACGTGGTCGGCCTCTGCGGCCGGCTGCCGCTCGCCGTGCGGATCGTCGCCGCCCGGCTGGCGGCCCGGCCCCGCTGGGCACTGGCCCGGCTGGTCACCGCGCTCACCGACGAACGCCACCGGCTCGACCAGCTGCGCGTCGGCGGCCTGGCCGTGACCACCGTGTTCGAGCTCGGCTACCGGCAGCTGAACGGCGTCCAGGCGTACGCCTTCCGCACCCTCGCCCCCTTCACCCGGCCGACGATCGCCCTGGATGCGGCGGCGGCCGCGCTCGGCCTGGGCCCGGAGGACGCCGAGGAGGTGCTGGAGTCCCTGGTGGACGCGGCCCTGCTGGAGTCGCCGCAGCCCGGCCGGTACCGCTACCACGAACTGCTGCGCAACTACGCCGAGCAGCGGCTGCTCCCGCCCGAACGGCCACCGGTGGCCGCCCGGCTGCTGCGCTTCCTGCTGGCGGGCGCCGTCGCGGCGTTCCAGCGGGCCGTGCCGGGGGATCCGGTCGGCACCACCTTCACCGTCGCGGGCGCCGCCCGCTTCGCCGACCTGGCCGGGGCCAGGGCCTGGGTGGTGCGGGAGTTCGACGGCATCGCCCACGCCGTCGGCGCGGCCGTGCGCTCCGCCCCCGATCCCGCGCTGCTCGACGTCGCCGCCGATCTGCTGGTCGCGTGCAGCGCCTTCGGCCGGGACATCTCCTCCGGCCGGCTGGGTTCGGTCGCCCGCGAGGTCGCCGAGGCCGCCGAGTCGGCCGGCCACCACCGGGCGGCCGGCCGGGCCCGCTTCGTCTGCGGCAACGTGGCCGTCCAGGCCACCCGGCTGGACGAGGCCCGTGAGCACACCACCCGGGCGGCGGACTCCTGCCGGCGCGCGGAGGACACCGTGATCCTCCGGCAGACCTGCAACGACCTCGGCGTCATCGCGCTGTTCCAGCAGCGGTACGCCGACGCGGTGCGCAACTTCGACCAGGCGCTCGCGCTGGCCCGCCTCCTCGGCCACCGGTCCGGGGCGCTCGCCACCGCGCTGAACGCCGCCGTCGCCCGGCTGCGCAGCGGCGCCGCCGAGGAGGCGGTGGCGATCTGCGACGAGGAACTGCTGGCCCTGCGGGACGTCCCGGACAGCCACGGGGCCGCCCACGCCCTGGGGATCCGCGGCCGCGCACTGCACGAACTCGGCCGCCACGACGAGGCGTTGGCCACCTACCAGGAGTGCCTGGAGCTGTGCCGCACGGCCGGGCTGCCCCGCCAGGAGGCGATGGCCCGCTACCGGCGCGCCGACACCCTGCGGGTGACCGGCCGACCGGCGGAGGCCCTGACGGAGGCCCGGGCGGCGGTGACCCACCTGGAGGGTGCGCGCGACGGGGAACGGGACCTGGCGTACGCGTTGCAGGTCCTGGCCCGGACCGAGGCCCAGCTCGGCGACCGCGCGGCGGCCGAGGAGCACGCGGCCCGGGCGTACGGGTCGCTGAGCGCGCTGGGGCTGCCGGAGGCGGCGGAGGCCCGGGAGCTCCTCGACCGGCTGCGGTCCGGGGCCTGAGCGGCGGATCTCCCGGATCGCCCGGATCGCCCGGATCGCCCGGATCTCTCGGGGATCCGCCGCGCTCGGGGATCCGCCGCGCTCGGGACCCGAGGGCTCAGAGCTGCTGGCCGGGCGGCAGCGGCCTGGAGGCGATGGTGTTACACTCGTCGGTCACGTCGATCCGCAACCGGGGGTTGCCGGTCTCGCCGCCCGGGGCCGTCGTCCCGGACTGGAGCGTGGCCGCCGACGGCGACGGCTGGGCGGAACGCTCCGCTGCGGCCGGGGCCGCCTGGGCGGCCGTGGCCGCGAGCAGGACGGCACCGGCGGCGAGGCCCAGCAGGGTGGCGGCGCGCTCGGCGGCCTTGGGAACGCGGTTCATGGGAGGACTCCAGTTCGTTGCGGAGGCGGTTGCTGAGGCGCACCGGAAGGTGTGCCGACTCGGTGAGCTTCGCAGCCGCCGATAGACAAATGATCAACGCGCCTCCCGGGCGGCCCGCAGGCCCTACACCGGGAAGCCGAGCGTCGGGCCGGGCCTGGGGGTGCCGATGTGCAGGGCGCTCAGGCTGGTCAGCCCGTCGGCGGGGAGGCCGAGGGCCTCGTCGGTGGCGGCGCAGGAGGCGTCGGACCGGATCCGGGCGGACAGTCCCAGTGCGGCCGCCGCCAGGGCGGCCCGTTGCAGGGCCAGCCCGGCCTCGATGTGCGCCAGGCGGTACCAGCGGTCGCCGTACGCGTCGATCCCCGCCTCCAGGGCGGCGACCGGCAGGACCGTCAGCGGCGCCTCCAGGTAGTCCAGCCGGGTCGGCGGCGCGGCCAGCCCGGCGGCGATCCGTTCCGGCGCACCCGGTGGGACGGGCAGCGGGACCAACTCCCCGCCGCGGTACGCGTAGCAGCCCGCAGTGAGGCCGGTGACGTCGCGGAGCACGCAGCACAGCGCGACCGCCGCGGGTGCCGTCGCGACCCCGGCGAGGTCGCCGGGGTACCCGGCGGCCGCGGCACCGAGCACCGCCGCCACCGCCCGCCGGTCCATCGGCACCGGGAGGAACCCGTTGCTCGCCGAGGCGCGCCGCGTGACCCCCGCGCGGAGTCCGGCCGGATCCAGGGGGGCGGCGTCGGGCAGCGGGACCGCCGGCCCGGCCCCGGGCGCGGGCGCGGGCACCGGCCGGGCGGGTTGGACCGCGTCCGGCCGTTCGGCCAGCGAGGCCCCGTGCACGGCGGCGGTGTAGGGCAGCAGCCCCAGGATCGAGGTCGGCGGTGTCACCGGCACGGCCGCTGCCGACGGCGCCGACGGTTCGCCCGGGCCGGGGGCGGGGCCGGGGCCTGGGTCGGGGCCCGAGCCTGGACCTGGGCCGGGCGCCGGGGCGGCCGGGTGGCGGAGCGTCAGGACGGCCGTGACGCTCTGCCGGTACGGGTCGAGGCCGAGCAGCGCGTCGACCGGCCGGTCGTCCTGGCGCAGCCGCACCCCGACGGTGGCGCCCAGCGACTCGGCGACCGTCTGGGCCTGGGCGAGCAGCACCCCGGTCTCCTGCTGTTGCAGCCGGTAGCCGAACTCCCGGTACTTCACGGCACTTCGCCAGAACACCGCCGTGAGCACGAGGACCAGGTCGGGCGCCTCGCCGGTGCCCGGGGCCAGGGCCCTGCGGTGGTCCCCCGGGCGGACGGCGACCAGCCGGTGCCCGACGCCGTCGTAGTGGTACACCGCCGCCGGCAGTCCGGGGGCCGCGCCGAGCGCGAGGTAGGCCTCGATCGGGTAACGGGCGCCCCCGCTCGGCGCCGGGCGGCAGTCGCCCTGGCCGGGCGGTGCGGCGAGCGCGGTGCCCGTCGCCGGGTCCACCGGGTACATCCAGTTCGCCCTGGTCCGGCCGAGCAGTTCGCGCATCAGCGTGCCCAGGACGGCCGGCCAGTCGGGCGGGCCGTCCGCCGGTTCCCACGGCAGCGGCACGGTGGGGCGGTCGGCGTGGACGAGGGTCGCGGGCGGGAGCGGGCCCGGGGACTGCGGGAGCGGTCCGGGGTGGCGGCCGTACGGCAGGTAGGCACGGGCCGCCGCGCCCGGTGCCGGGTCGGTGGGAGGAGTGCTGGGTGACACGGATGACCTCTATGGAGTGTCGGGGGGTCGGTCGCGGCGGTTCGGTCGTGGCGGTTCAGGGGAACGGGTGCGGGTCCGGGTTGAGGTCCGCCGGGGTGAGGTCCCGGTCCCGGTGGCCCAGCAGCCGGGGCACCGTCAGCAGCCGCGGCAGCCCGTGGGTGCGCCGGAACCGATGCCCGAAGGTCATCGGCAGCGTGCCGGGGACCAGCACCTTGACGCAGGACAGCCCGCCGGCCCGGTGTTCGGCCGAGGTCTGGTCGACCACCACCACGTCCAGACCGGTGCCGGTGAACCGGCCGACCAGTTCGGTGAGGTCCCCGATCAGGTCCCGGTGCTCCGGCCAGGGGGTACCGGCGGCCACGGCGGCCAGCGGCACGGGCGGCGCACCGGCGCCGAGGAAGCCCAACCGCTCCCGGGCGGCCGGGTGGCCGTACAGGGTGGCGTGGTCGTCCATCGTCCGCACCTCGGCCGGGTCCGCCAGCATCCGGGCCGCCCGGTCCGGGTCGTGCCGGCGGTCGGCGCCGGACAGGAAGCCGGTGAGCTCGGAGAGGCTGCGCAGCAGGGCCCGTTCGGCCGTCAGCGCGGTGCCCGCGCCGCAGAGCAGGTTCAGCCCGCGCGGTGGGGCGGATCCGGCGGCGGGGTCGGCCTCGGCCAGCACCCAGAAGGCGGGGACCCGGTGCTCGGTGGCGGTGGCGAACGCGCGCAGCCGGTAGCCGAGCCGGTGCCGGGCGAGCTCGGCGAGCAGCGGGATCCGGCGGTCGGCGGCCGAGGCCAGGTCGACCTCCGGCGCGGGCAGCCGGGCGTACCAGGTGAGCAGGAAGGCGTCGCGCTCGGCGACCTCCAGCAGGCCGTGCAGCACCGCCTCGGCCGGGCAGTTGCCGAGGGCGCAGCCGTTGGAGGTCTCGAACACGAAGGAGTCGTCGAGCCGACCGCGGTTGTAGTAGGCGTAGCTCTCCGGCACCAGGACGGGCAGGCCCCGGGCGAAGGAGTACCCCCACACCCAGCGCAGTTCCCGGTCGGGGGTGTACGGCGCGAACGGGAAGCCGGGGAGGTCGTGCTGCTCGGGGTGGTGCAGGCCGAGCCGCCGGGGGTCCACGGCGTGGTCCGCGATGTCGCGGAACCGGGCCGTGACGGTGGTGCGCCGACCGCGCGGCGCCTCGCCGCCCAGGCGCTCCAGGGCCTCCAGGACGGCGGCGAGCCGGGTCGAGCCGAGGTCGGTGGCGTGGCCGTAGCCGTTGGCGCTGGCGTGCACGGCCCGGGAGGGGGCCGTGCGGGCGGTGGCGCACAGGGCGGCGGGGGTGGACCAGGTGTCCACCGATGCGATCACGCCGGTGACCGGGTCGACGTAGCGGTCCGCGAGGACCTCCGGGTCCGGCTGCGCGGTGCGGGGCACGTCCGGGTGGAGCTTCGGCGCGGGCGGCAGCACGAGTACGGCCGCCGCCGCGCTGTCGGCGGGCAGGGCGCCGCAGTCCGGGCAGTACGGGTGCGGCAGCAGGGCGCTGCGGGAGGTCTCGCCGCTGTCCGCCGCCACCCGCAGCACCGCGTCGGCGGTGCGGGGCGTGACGGGGGCGGGGGCGTGGGTGGAGGCCGGGTCGGCGAACGCGGCGAGCCGGGCCGTCTCCTCGGTGACGAGCTCCCGGACGGCGTCGAGCAGCAGCGGGTTGGTCCGCAGCGCCGGCAGGTCGGGCGGGAGCAGCTCACGGCGGGCCGGCTCCGCGCTGTTGTCGCGCTCACGCAGCTCGGCGCAGCCCGGGCAGCCGGGACGGCCGGGGAGACCGGCGGGCCCGAGCACCACCTGTCCGGCGAGCAGTCGGACCGGCAGCCAGGGGCGGCCGTGCGCTGCCGCCCAAGCCCGTCCCCGGCGCAGCGGCTCGCGGTCGCCCGGGCCGACGGTGGTGACCACCAGGACGTCCGGGACGTTCGGGATGTTCGGGACGTCCGGGCCGGGCTGCCCCAGGGCCTCGGCGGTGACGGTCCGCCAGTCGGGGTCGGCGGCGAGCCAGGGCGAGCCGAGCAGCGCGACGGTGACCGCGCCACGAGTGCCACGAGCGACGCGAGCGGGTGTGCGGAGGTCAGTCACGGAGCAGCACCACCCGGGTGAGGTCGGGCAGGACCGCGGTCGCCTGCGGGTCGAGGTCCAGCGGTACGGCGACGGCCCGCAGGCCGGTGGTGGTCCGCAGCGCCGCGGCCAGCGCCGCCAGGTCCGGGGCGACGGCCGCGGGGCGGGCCGAGCGCCGTGGCGCGAGCTCGGGCTCGCGCCCGGGCACGCCGATCGGCGGAACCGGCTCGGGCCGGTAGCCGGGCTGGTCCTCCGTCCTGGACTGCCAGGCCAGCAGCGCGCGTTCGGCCGAGCGGGCCACCGCCTCGGCCAGGTCGCGCCCGGCGGCGGCGACGGTGTCGGTGCCCAGCCGGGTGGCGCAGGCCGGCACGCCGGTCGCCGCGGTGAGGTCGTAGAGGGCGGGCTCGCCGACCGTGCCGAGCAGCCGCAGCAGGTGGCCGGTGCGGGGGTCGGCGGCGAAGTCCGCCGGATCGAGCGCGGTGGTCCCGGCCCGGGCGCCGCCGGGCGCCCCGGCCAGCAGTGCCTCCACCTGGTCGGCGAGGCCGAGCCAGCGCGCCTCCTCGGGCGAGCGGCCGCCCGCCGTGCCGCGCGGCCGCTGCCCGGCGGTGCGGTCCGGGAACGCGGTCGACAGCGGGACCGGGACGGTCCGGCCGTCGGCCAGGTCCACCCCCTGGAGGGTGGTGCGGCCCTCGTCCGCGGCCCGGCCGGCGGTCGCGTCCGCGGCGTAGGCCGCCAGACCGGCCAGCACGGCGCCGACCCGCGCCTCGTCCCGTTCGAGGCCCGAGCCGACGGCCGGTACGTCCAGCGGCTCGCCCCGGTAGCCGTGCGGGACGGCCCGGCAGACCCAGAGCGGGGACTGGGTGAAGTCGGCCTCGTCCACCGCGCCGAGCAGGCCGGTCCGGGCGTCGACGACGCGCGCCGCGCGGGCCAGCAGGTCCGCGTCGGCGTCCGCGTAGGCGTCCGCGTAGGCGTCCGCGGGCTGCGCCGCCGCGCCGCCGGCCACGGCCGCCGGGTGGGGCAGGACCGGGTGGCGGGAGCCGGCCAGGGTGTACAGGTCGGTGCGGGCCAGGGCGGGGGCGGCGGAGGTCCCCGGGGCGGGCGGCAGGTCGTCCAGGCCGGTCAGGGCGCGGAACAGGCCGAGGACCAGCCGGTGGGCGAGCAGCCCCGGGACGGCGCCGCCCAGCGGCGCCTCGCGGTCGCCGTCGCGCGGCGGCAGCAGCCGGTGCCAGCCGGATGCGGCGGCCCCGGCGTCGGCCGGGCCGAACCAGGCCTCGCCGCCGCCGAGCAGCAGCTGGGCCGGGGTCAGGCCGGCGGCGGCGCAGTGCTCCGCGGTCGCGATCAGCGCCCGGCGGGCGGCCCCGAAGCCCCCGTGCGCCGTCCGGACCTCCAGCACGGCCCCGACGCGCGGCTGCTCCGGCAGGTCCGACCCGTCCGTCAGGTGCACCCGCTGGGCCTGGTCCCGTCGCTGCGCCGACGCGGCCCGGCTCAGCTCACCGAACGCGGCCGCCTCGGCGACCACCTCGACGTCCCGGCACCCGGTCCGCAGCAGCGCGCGCAGCGCCGCCGCCCGGAGCGGCCCGTCGGCGACCAGTCGCACCCGGGTCTCCCGGTAGCGCTGGAAGCGGTGCTCGGCGGAGTCCAGCGCGTAGCGCAGGAACGCGATCTCCGGTGCGTACTCGCGCAGTTCGTGCTCGGTGAGGCCGTGCGGCAGGTCCTCCCGGGCGTCCTTGACGAAGCCCAGCCGGTGCAGCAGCAGCACGAGGTCCCGTACGGCGCCCTGCTTGTCCGCCGGGAGCGGGGCGGTCAGCTCGTCCAGGGTGCGGCGGCCGGTCAGGTGCGGGGTCAGCCGTCGCAGCCACTCGTACGCCTGTGGTCCGGGCAGGACCCAGGAGCGGTGGCCGGCGTGCAGGTAGGCGCCCTCGGGGACCGGCACGCAGCGGACGTCGTCGTTGAGTTGGGGTCGCATCCGGCTCAGCTCCGCTGCGGGTCGGTGGTTGCGGGGACGGGTTCGGGGACGGGTTCGAGGGCGGGCTCGCCGGGGTGGCGCTCGGCGGGGTGGCGCTCGGCGGGGTGGCGCTCGCCGGGATGGCGCTCGGCGTAGGCGCGGGCCCGCTCCAGCGCGCTGACCCCGAAGGTGGACTCGACGGTGCGGGCGGTCAGGTAGCAGAGCAGGAAGCGCTGGGTCATCGAGAGGCCCAGCCGGTCGAGGTGGGTGTACAGCTGGTTGATCGCCAGCCGGTGGCCGCGGAACCACGTCGTGGACATCACCTCGCTGCGGTACGACTCGTTGCCGAGCAGCAGGCCGAGCAGTTCGCCGAGTCGGGGCTCGGCGAGCAGGGGGGTGCGGGCCGCGTGGTCCAGGTCGATCAGCCCGCCCTCCAGCAGCGGCAGGGCGGCGGCCTTGCGGTCCCGCACGTACCCGGCCCACTCGGCGACGAAGGGCAGCTGCCCGGTGCCGTCCAGGGTGTCGAGCACCGCGGCCAGGTCGCGGCCGAGTTCGCCGCGCAACTGCTGGAACCGTGCCTCGAAGGCGGCCCGGACGGCGGCCGGGTCCGCGCACTGGGCGAAGAAGCCCTCGGCGTGCGAGGCGAAGGACATGAAGCCCCTGGACACCGGCGGCAGACTGGTGTGCGCGAAGGCGAACATCAGCCACAGCGCGGGCCGCAGCCGGCTGTGGCCGGTGCGGCGGACGTGCTCCAGCACGGGGAAGGCGAGCCGGCTGCTCGCGGCGTGGCCCGCGTCCAGCAGTTCGGCCAGCAGCGGGCTCCCCAGGACGTGCCGGCGGTCCTCGTACAGCTCGGTCTGGAGGGTGTTGTCGGGGTACCACGGCGACAGCGGGCCGCGCTCGTCCAGCAGCGCCGCCCTACGGGCGTGGCCCGCGGTCTCCCGGGCCTCGTCCAGGACGGCGGTGGACGGGCTGCGCCGCAGGAAGGCGGCCAGCCGGAGTTCGGCGGCCGGCTGCACGATCTCGCGCCAAGCACTGTCCGTGGTACGGAAGTTGAGCCGAACGTGCGGACCGCGCCGCCAGTGGCGCTGGAAGTACGGCTGCTCGATCACGTCGGCGAGTTCGGCGAACAGGGGGCGGACGGCGTCCAGCAGCAGCGCGTCCTTGTCGTCCTGGTAGTAGCGGATCTGGAGGCTGCGCCAGTCGGTGTCAGTCACGGTGGTACCCGGTCCTCGCGGGGTCGGTGGATGGGTCGGCGCGGCCGGCGCCGGAGGGGGCCGCGGTCAGCCCGGACTCGACGAGGCGCCGGATGCGCTGCTCGACGCCGTGGTCGAGGCCGAGCCGGTTGTGCAGCAGGTGGACGCAGCGCAGCAGCACGGCCAGCACCGCGCGCTGCCCGGGCGCGGCGGAGCCGGGCGGCGGGACGGCGGTGGGGTGGGGGGCGGTGATCCGCAGCCGGCCGCGGGCGTCCAGGCCGAGCAGTTCGGCCCGCAGCTCGCGCACCGAGCGCAGCCAGCGGTCCTTGGGGCCGCTGCCGGTGGCCGGGCCGTCGGCCTGCCGCCAGCCGCGGGCCACCCGGTCCGCCATGGCGGGGTCGGGCGCGCCGCCGGGGCGGGCCCGCAGCGCGGCGGCCAGCCGGCCCCGGTCGGGCTCCCAGGCCGCGAGCGTCAGGATCAACGCGTCCGCGCCGAACCCCGCACGCTGCGGCCCGGTCGCCCCGTCGGCGAGCAGTCCGAGCGCGAGGTCGCTGGAGAGGGTGAAGTGCTGCTCCACCGCGCGGACCGCCTCCGGCCCGCCGAACACCGCTTCCTCGGGCCGGTACCGGATCTCCTCGACGGCGTCGTGCTCGCGCACCGACCGGTCGTGCTCGGCGAGCCCCTCGGCGGCGGCCAGCCGCTCGGCCCAGGCCGCGTAGTCGGCGGGCGGCATCCGCCCGGCGGACGGGTGGGCGTCGAGGTGCCGGCCCAGCGCGGTCCGGGCCCGCTCCCGCACCGCGGCCGCCCGGGCGGCCGTGCGCGGCAGCAGCCGCAGCCGCAGGTGCGGGCCGCCCTCCCAGTAGCGCAGGTAGAAGTACTCGTCGATCAGCCCGTCCCGGCGCAGTTCGGCGACCAGCGGCCGGACCGTGCGCACCAGCAGCGCGGTGGCGTCGGCCGTGCTGAACGCGTGCAGGCTCAGCCACTCCCGGCCGCTCCCGCGCCCCGGCTCAGCCACGACCGGCCCCCGCCGTCCGAGCGGCGGCACCGGGGTCGGCGCCCGGGTCGGCGCACGGGTCGACCTCGACCACGTACTCCACGACCCGTCGTCCGAGGCCGCCGAGGACGGGCGCGGCCGCCGGGTCGGGCAGCGCCTCCTGGAACAGCAGGACGCGGTCGGGGCGGGTGAGCAGGCGGTGGAACAGCAGGACCAGGTCGGGGTTCGCGAGGTCGAGGAACATCGGCTTGCGGTCGCGCAGTTCGCCGAGGTCCCCGGGGCGGCGCGGCTCCCGGCCGCCGGCCGACCGCTGCGGCGCGGGGCGGTCGGGGACGGCCCGTACGAAGGTGCGTTCCGGTACGCCGTGCCGGCGGGCCCAGTCGGTCAGCCGCAGCAGGTAGTGGGCCTCGTGCTCGCCGCGGCTCTGCCGTGGGACGGCGTCGGCCCGCACGCACCACGAGGCCCGGGCCACGACGACCCGGCCGACGGCGGTGCGCGGCCGGTGCAGGACCTCGCGGGAGTGCTCGGCGGGCGTGGTCGTCAGCAGCTCCCACAGCCCGGCCGAGGGCCCGGGGGTCTCGCCGAACAGCCTGACCAGGAGCAGCATCAGCGGCGGCAGCAGCCGGTCGGCCATGGTGCCCAGGTGCAGCGGCCGGACCTCCGGCCCGTCGGGTCCGTGGCGTAGCACGAGCCGCCGCCGGAGCGGGTCGTGGTCGACGAAGAGCTCGGCGGCGGGCAGGCGTTCGGCGGTGGGCCGGTGGCTGTCGACGCCCGGGGTGTCGATCTCGAAGCGGACACCGTCGGCCCGCAGGTTGAGGTTGCTGCCGAAGGCGCCGCCGCTCTCGGCGAACAGCACGCCGCCCGGGACGTCTGCACCCAGGTCGGTGTCCGCCGTCCCGTCGGCGAGTTCCGGCAGGGCTCGGCGCAGCCTGGCGGTGCCGTGCCCGTGGCCGGCGCCGACGCCGTTGAGGACGAGGTCGAGGTCGCCGTCGTCGTCCCGGCCGGCCTCCTGCACGTAGCAGGACAGCCGCCCCGGGGCCGACCGGTCGGGTGCCAGGTCGGCGAGCAACCGGTCGACGGCACGGGCCGGGAGGCGGACGACGCCGTCCCCGTCGGCGGGGTGGTCGCGCAGGAAGGCGATCGCCTCGGCCCGCAGCCCGGCGAGCTCCCGGACGGCGGGCACCGGGCTGGCGCCCGGCGGGTGCCCGGCGGCCGTGGCCGGGTTGAGCAGTGCGCCCAGTTCGGCCGCGGCGCTGCCGGGCCGGGCGTCCCGGAGCCGGGTGACCAGGGCGCGGTGGAACAGCGGGAACGGGACGGGCCCGGCGTGGTCGGCGAAGACCTCCGCCGCGACCAGCCGCAGTGCGGCGTCGGGCCGGAACAGCGCGAGCAGCCGCCCGACGGCGGCGAGGTCCGCGAGCGCGCCCGCCCAGCGCCCGGGGTCGCCGTGCAGGACGACCTCGGTGAAGACGGCGTTCTCGTGGAAGAGGTTCTTGCGGGGCGGCGCCTGGGTCCGGTCGCCGGGCGTGCCGTGGGTCTCCAGCAGACCGGTGATCTCCCGGTCCACCCGCCGGTGCAGCGCCGTCCGGACCGCCGCCGACTCCCCGGGGTAGGCCGTCAGGGCGCGCCGGACGGCCTGCAACTCCCGCTGCCCGTCCGGGAGTTCCCAGCGTTCGAGGTGGCGCAGCAGTTCGCCGAGGTGGTCCGGGGACTGGTCGGCGAACGGCAGCGCCGCCTCCAGCAGGCCGACCTCGACCAGCTTGGCAAGATAGGCCGTCGCCGCCGCCGTGTCGGGCCGGGCGGCCGGGCGCCCGGCGCGGGCCGCGAGGTGGTCGCGCAGTTCGGCGCCGGTGCGCGGGCCGCCCGCCCGCAGGAAGTCGACGCAGGCCCGGGTCGCCCCGTCCGCGGCGACCGACAGCACCCGCTCCGACCAGCCCGGTGCGACGAACCAGAAGCGGCCGTCCTCCTCGCACAGCGTCGGGTTGACCCGCAGCACCCGGCCGCGCGGCGGCGTGCGCGGTCCGGCCAGCGCGTGCGCCAGCCGCTGCATCACCCAGACGTTCGGCTCGACGACACTGCGCCAGGCCGTCGCCCCGGTCGGCGCGACGGCGGAGCCGCAGCGGCGCCACTCGCCGAGGCCGGTCACGGTGAAGGTGGCGTACGGGCTGGTCTTGGCGGCCGCCCGGGCCAGGTACTTGACCAGGCGCAGCCTGGTGCGGCGGGCCGGCTCGGTGCCGGCCGGGGCGTCGAGCCACGCGGTGAGCGCGTCCGAGAGCATCGGGTTGCCCTGGACCAGCCCGTGACGGAAGGCCGGGGTCGCGGCGTGGCGGCGCACGGCTGACAGAGCGTCCGGGAGGTCGCGGTCGTAGCGGTCCGGGAGCGCCGCGAAGTCCTTCCGGTGGGCGCGCAGCGCCGCCAGCCAGGCGTCGATCCGCTCGGTGAGGACGGCCGGCAGGGCCTGCCGGACCGCGTCCGACCAGACCGCCGGACCGGGCGCGCTCGCGCCGTGGAGGCTGCGGCGCAGCGCCACCACCCGCGGTTTCAGCTCGGAGCCGGCCAGCGCGCCGATCACCGGGTGGAGGGCGTCGGCCAGCAGTGCGCCCTCGCGGGCCAGCCGGTCGCGTTCGGCGAGCAGGTGGTCCACTGCGGCTCGGACGGCCGGTCGGCGCAGCTCGTACAGGGCGTCGGCCGGCAGGCCCGCGACGCGGACGGCGAACCGGCTGACGGCAGGGGTGGTGGGGGCAATCACGGTGGGAACGCCGTTTCGTCTCCAGAGGGTCCGACGGCTCTTCCCAGCGCGCCGGAGGGGTACCGCCGGTCAGTCACCGGTGGTCGTGGTGGCGGGGAGCGTCCCGCGGGCCCTCGCCGGGTCCGACGGGACCCGCGGGACGCTCCTCAGTGGCTACCCGTGAGCCGGGTGCCCTGCCCGGTCGATCAGGTCAGGCTGAAGTAGCAGTGGCAGCCGTAGGGGGCGCAGGAGGCGCCGACCTCGGTGTGCGCACTGTCGGTGGCCAGCGAACCGATGGCGTCGCCCTCGGCGAGCTCGATGCCGGTGACGTCCAGGGCGTCCAGGTCGAGCGAGTTCAGCTGCATGTCCATGGTGACGGTCCTTCCTCTCGTTCCGTCGGCCCGTTCGGGCTGACAGGAGAACCTTCACAAGCGCCGATCTACAGCCGATATACGGAAGTGCCGTCAGGTCATGGGCGCCCTGCACCAGGGCCTCGCCCGGCCGGCGGACGCGGGACCGTCCGGCGCGGCGCGCGGAGAGGGGCAGGGTGGGGTGCGGCCCGGTGGCGGTCGGGTCAGGGGCGGCCGAGGACGGCGGTGACGGTGATCTCGATGACCACCCGGTCGGGGTTCTCGCGCGGCGGGCGGTAGCGCTCGGCGTAGCGGCGCTCGGCGTCGGCGACCTGCTCGGCCGAGTCGCGCAGCACCGCGACACCCTCCAGGGTGGACCAGCGGGCCCGGTCCACCTGGCAGACCGCGACGCGCAGTCCCTCGGGGCCGGCCGCCGCCACGTTGCGGGCCTTGCGGCTGGTGCGACTGGTGATCACCCGGGCGGTGCCGGTCGCCGGGTCGAAGGTCACGCCGACCGGCACTACGTGCGGCGTGCCGTCGGGCCGGGTGGTGGTCAGGGTGGAGATGTGCCGCTCGCGCCAGAAGGCGAGGAAGGCGTCGTCGAGGTCACGCGGGTCATGGGCCATGATCGCGATCGTACGACCCCCGGGGCGGCGCTCCGCCCGGGGGCCGTACGGCGTGCGGCAGGCGGCCGGGGCCTCGGTGGCCGCAGGCGGTCCACTCCGGCAGGGCCGGGGCCTCAGTGGCCGCGGGCGATCCACTCCGGCAGGGCCGGGGCCTCGGCGCCGATGGTGGTCGGGTCGCCGTGGCCGGTGCGCACCACCGTGTCGGCCGGGAGCGACAGCAGCCGCTCGCGGATGGACTCGATGATGGTCGGGAAGTCCGAGAAGGAGCGTCCGGTCGCGCCCGGGCCGCCGTGGAACAGCGTGTCGCCGGTGAACACGGTGCCGAGGCCGGGGGCGTGGAGGCAGACCGCGCCGGGCGCGTGGCCCGGGGTGTGCAGCACGGTCAGCTCGGTGCCGGCCACCTCGATCCGCTGCCCGTCGGCGAGTTCGCCGTCCGGGAGCCGGTCGGGGTGGGTGAGCTTCCACAGCGGGAGGTCGTCCGGGTGCAGCAGGATCGGCGCGCCGGTGCGCGCGGCCAGGGCCGGGGCGGCGTCGATGTGGTCGTTGTGGGCGTGGGTGGAGACGATCGCCAGCAGCCGGCGGCCGCCGAGCGCGGCCTCGATGGCGTCGGCGTCGTGCGCGGCGTCGATCACCACCGCCTCCTCGTCGTCACCGACGATCCAGACGTTGTTCTCCACCTCCCAGCTGCCGCCGTCGAGTTCGAAGGTCCCGGCGGTGACCAGGCGGTCCACCCGGGCGGTCACAGGATCACCACCGAGCGGAGGACGTCGCCGTCGTGCATGCGCTCGAAGGCCTGCTCCACCTCGTCGAGCCCGATCCGCTCGGTGACGAAGGCCTCCAGGTCCAGGCGGCCCTGGAGGTGGAGGTCGATCAGCATCGGGAAGTCCCGGGAGGGCAGGCAGTCGCCGTACCAGGAGGACTTGAGCGCGCCGCCGCGGCCGAAGACGTCCAGCAGCGGCAGTTCCAGGGTCATCTCCGGGGTCGGCACGCCGACCAGGACGACGGTGCCCGCGAGGTCGCGGGCGTAGAAGGCCTGCTTGTACGTCTCGGGCCGGCCGACGGCCTCCACCACGACGTCGGCGCCGTTGCCGCCGGTCAGCTCCCGGATCGCCTCGACCGGGTCGGTGGTACGGGAGTTGACGGTGTGGGTGGCGCCCAGGGAGCGGGCCTTCGCCAGCTTGCGGTCGTCGATGTCCACCGCGATGATCTTCGCCGCGCCGGCCAGCCGGGAGCCCATCACGGCCGCCCCGCCGACGCCGCCGCAGCCGATCACGGCGACGGTGTCGCCGCGGCCGACGTTGCCGGTGTTGATCGCGGCGCCGAGGCCCGCCATCACGCCGCAGCCCAGCAGGCCCGCGACGGCCGGGTCGGCGGCCGGGTCGACCTTGGTGCACTGGCCGGCCGCGACCAGGGTCTTCTCGGCGAAGGCGCCGATGCCCAGCGCCGGGGACAACTCGGTGCCGTCCAGCAGCGTCATCCTCTGCTTCGCGTTGTGGGTGGCGAAGCAGTACTGCGGGCGCCCGCGCTCGCAGGCCCGGCACTGGCCGCACACCGCGCGCCAGTTGAGGACGACGAAGTCGCCCGGCCCGACCTCGGTGACGCCCTCGCCCACCGACTCCACGACGCCCGCGGCCTCGTGGCCGAGCAGGAACGGGAACTCGTCGTTGATGCCGCCCTCGCGGTAGTGGAGGTCGGTGTGACAGACGCCGCACGCCTGGATCCGCACCACCGCCTCGCCGGGCCCCGGGTCCGGCACCACGATCGTGGTCACCTCCACGGGTGCGCCCTTGGCGCGCGCGATGACTGCCTTGACCTGCTGGGCCATCCGATTCCACCTCCGTCGGCCGGTACGGCTACGCACCGGCGTGACCTGCGACAAACGACTGCGGGAGAACTCTAGAAGCACTTCCGAAGGAGTGCCTACGAAGGGTAGCGCCCGCCCGGCCGGGGGCACGTGCCACGGGCATGCCCGGCAGTCCTGCCCGGACCACCCGGCGCTCGCCCCCGCGCGGGCCCCGCGCGGCCCCGGCGCGGCCTCGGACCAGGGGCGCGCGGGCGGCGCTGAGCGCCCGTCAGCGTGCCACGAACTGCCCGGAAAGCGCCGCCGTTGGCTGGAAGTGCCGCAGACGGGCACCCCGCCGTCCACGTACGGTCGTAGCAGAGACGGTCCACGCGACCACGCTCAGCACACCCGCCCCACCTGACGGCACGCCACCGCGCGCCGCTCGTGCCGGGCGCGTACCGACCGTACGCCCCCGCACGTTTCGCGCCATCCCGCGCCGTCCCGGGCACGGGCCCGCGCCCCCGCGCGGGCAACGTTCCCGGTCCCACCGCGTCCCACCGCGTCCCACCCGCACCGCCGGCCCCGAGTCGAGCCGCCCCGGCCGAACCGCCCGTCCCCGCACGAACCCCGGATCCACCCCCCGTCGGGCCGCCCCGCGCGGTCCCTGCCCTGGAGTCTGGAGTACGGATGTCCACCGAGAACAGCGCGACCGGTGCCGGCACCGGCACCGCCCCGCTCCCTCCGCTGCACTGCCTGCGCCACCTGGAGCCCGGTCCGCCCCGGCTCGCGGCGCTGCCCACCGGCACGCCGGTCTGGCTGGTCAGCCGGCACGCCGACGTCCGGCAGGTGCTCACCGACCCGCGGCTCGGCCGCGCCCCGCTCTACGCGCCGGACGCGCCGCCGCTCATGGTCACGCCCAACATCCTGGACGACCCGCAGAGCATGCTGAACATCGACGGCACCGAGCACCAGCGGCTGCGCCGCACCGTGCAACGGGCCTTCACCCCGCGCGCGATCGCGCGCTGGAAGCCCTGGGTCGCCTCGGTGATCGAGTCGCTGATCGACGAACTGATCGACCACGGCTCCCCCGCCGACATCGTCGCCACCTACACCCGGCCGCTGCCGGTCCTGGTGATCAGCCGGCTGATGGGCCTGGACAACCTCGACAGCAAGCGGCTCGCCCACTGGAGCGACCACGCGCTCTCCACCACCGCCTACAGCGCCGAGGCGATCGCCACCGCGATGACCGAGTTCGCGGCCTTCGGTGCCGAGGTGATCGCCGAGCGCCGTGCGGCGCCCGGCGAGGACCTGGTCAGCAGCCTGCTGGCGGCCGCCGCCGAGGACGGCTCGATCACCGAGGGGCAACTGATCGCCCTGGTCATCGGACTCGTGGTGGCCGGTCACGAGACCACCATGACCAGCCTCGGCAACGCCCTGGTCTACCTGCTGGAGGACGGCCGGGACGCCTGGCAGCGGCTCGCCTCCGACGAGGCCAGCGCCGCCGTCGCGACCGAGCAGATCCTGCGCGCCGTACCGCTCGGCGACGCCGCCGAGCACATGCCCGGGCTGCTGCGCCGCACGGTGGAGGACGTCGAGATCGGCGGGGTGGTCATCCCGGCCGGCAGCGTCGTCGCCGCCGACACCGGCGCCGCCAACCAGGACCCGGAGGTCTTCACCGGGGACCTGCGCACCGAGCTGTTCTCCCCGCTGGCCGCGCCGATGCTCACCTTCGGCGCCGGACCGCACCACTGCCTGGGCGCCTGGCTGGCCCGGATGGAGCTGGAGCTCGCCCTGCACCGGCTGGCCCGGCGGCTGCCGGCGCTGCGGATGGCCGACGCGGCCCAGGACATCGACTGGCGGCGCGGGCTGCTCACCCGCAGCCCAAACACGCTGAGGGTCACCTGGTGACGGGGCCGACCGGGCCCGCCGACACCTCGGCGGCCGAACCCGTGCTGGTCCGGGTCGACCGGGACCGCTGCATCGGCTCCGGGATGTGCGCCCTGAGCGCCCCCGAGTCGCTGGCCCTCGACACCGACGGGCAGGCCCGGCCGGTGGCCGGGTACGCGGACGGCGGCGCGGAGTTGACGGACGGGCTGACCGAGGCGGTGGAGTACTGTCCGGTCGAGGCGCTCACCCTGCTCTCGGCCCGTGGCGGCCACCGGATCGAACCGCCCGAGTGACCCGCCGGACCGGGTGACCGCACAGCCCCGTGACTCCGTGATCCCGTGACCCCGTGATCCCGGTGGCGCCTGCTGAGACTGCGGCAGCAGGCGCCACCGGGCCGGTCGGTCAGAACGGGGAGGACGGTCGGGACGCGGCGGCCAGGGCGGCGCGGAGTTCGGCGGCCGGGTCGCCCTCGTGGTACGGGCGTTCGCTGGGCTCGATGTGGTCCAGGAACTCCTGGTAGCGCAGCGCGTAGGCCACGTGGTGGAGCGGAGCGGCGAGTTCGAGGGCGCGCTGCGGGTCCGAGCCCGGGGCGTGCTCCCGCCAGGCCGCCGTCCAGACCTCGGCGTGGTGGCGCCAGGCCGCCGGGGTGAGGTAGGCCCGGGGGCGCAGCCCGTCCAGGGCCGGGTGGCCGAGGCAGGCGTCGGCGTAGTCGACCACGACCGGGCGGGCGTCGCCGGTGCGCCAGTTGCCGGGGTGGAAGTCGCCGTGCAGCAGCGTCTCCGGGAGGCCGCAGGCGGCCAGTTCGTCCAGCAGCGCGGGCAGTTCGGCGGCGAACCCGTGCAGCCGGTCGCGTTCGGGCGCCGTCAGGTCGGTCTCGGCGGGGAGCCGGTCCAGCAGCGCCGTCAGCTGGGCGTGCAGGGTGGCGGGCGTGCGGTCGCGCAGCCCGGCCAGGGCCGTGGGCCGTCCGGCCAGGGCGGCCTGGGCGGCGACGAAGCGCGGGACGACGTCGGCGACGGTGGCCTCGTCCGGGCTCCAGCAGTCCTCGCCGGGGACGTGGTCGAGCAGCAGCCGGCCGGCGGCCGGGTCGGCGGCGAGCACCGGCGGGACGAGGCTGGGGTCCACCCCGCCGAGCAGCGCGATCACCTCCCCCTCGGCGGCGTTGAACTCCGGGCCGGTGGTCTTCAACCAGGCGTCGGCACCGGTGGGGGAAGGGAAGCGGAAGAGGCCGGACAGGTTCCAGGTCCGGATCTGCCGCGCCGCCCCGGTCGGCCGGCCGAGGTCGGCGAGCCGCTCCTGCGCCCAGCCCAGCGCCGAGCGCAGCCCGTCCGGGGTGGCCCAGGCGGCCCGCCGGGCGGCGGGGGCCAGCAGGGCGGCCGTCCCGGCGTCCGGCGGGCGGGGTGTCAGGGCGGCGGGCGCCCGGAGCGCCTCGGCGTGGTAGCGGACCCGGCCGCCGTGGCCCGGGTCCGCGCTGTGCCCGTCGAGCAGTCTGGTCACCAGGACCGGCACACCGGCCAGTTCGGTGGCCCGGGCGACCACGCCGTCCACTGCGGACCACCAGCCGAGGTCCGTCTCGAAGGGGCCCAACTGCCCGTAGTAGGCGCTTCCGTGGGTGAGGTCGACGGTCACGGTCCGGCTGTTCGCTCGCTGCATCCGAGCAGCTTCGCCCACGGCGCGAGGCGGCGGCGACCGGTTTTCCCCGGGGCCGGACCTGCTCGTCGCCGGGGCCGCCGTGAGGCTGCGCTGCCCGAAGCCTCCTGCTGGGGTTCCGCCCGGTCCGTCTCACCGGGGAACGCCACCCCGGTCCGTGTCGCCCGGGCGCTGTCACCCGGGCGCTGTCGCCGGGGCCGACGTCAGAGGTCGTCGAGCGGCTCGTCCAGGACGCCCTCGCGCGCGATGATGTAGCCGAGGTGGCCCCGGCTGCGGCTGCCGAGGAGCTCGCTGGCCTTCTGGATGTGACTGGAGACCGTACGGGTGCTCATCCCGAGGCGGGTGGCGATCGCCTCGTCGGTGAAGCCGTTGACCATCAGCCGCAGGACGTTGCGGCGGGTGCGGTCGGTGAGCAGCTGGGGGCGGTGGTGGCCCTCCAGGTAGGTGACGGGCTCGGCACGTTCCCACATCAACTCGTAGATCTTGAGCAGGTACTCGACCAGGGGCGGGAACTGGATGAGCACCGCGGCAGCCTCGCGCTGGGCGCCGGCCGGGATGAAGGCGGTGGAGCGGTCGCAGATGATGACCCGGTCGAAGACCTCGTTGAGGGTGCGCACCTGGGCGCCGCGGGCGGAGACCTGCTCGATGTAGGCCAGGGTCGGGCCGTGCGAGCGGACGGTGTGCTGGTACAGGGTGCGCTGGCGGACGCCGCGTTCGGCGAGGGCGAGGTCGCGCGGGAGGGCGGCGGCCAGGTGGTCGGCGCCGCGGCCGCCGCCGGGCTGGGCGGTACGCAGTTCCTCGGTGCAGTCGGCGACGGCCTTCTCCAGCGCCGGGTTGATCTCCTCGCCGGCCAGCTGGCGGATCGGGAGCTGGGCCTGTCTCATCACGTCGCGGTAGGCGTGCTCGGCGGCGGTGAAGGCGGTGCGCAGTTCGGCGAGCTGCTCCTGGTGGGCCAGCACGGCGAGTTCGAGCGGCCGGGTCAGGCCGGTGACCGCGAGGTCGGGCGGGACGGGGGCGAGCCGGTGCCCGGCGCCGGGCAGGGTGCGCAGCAGGCCCATACTGAGCAGGCACTCCGGGGCCTGTCCGGCGACGGCGCCGCCCTCGGCGAGTGCGACCCGGTAGAACTCGACCCCCCGGTCACACAGTTGGGGTGTCCCCTTTTCCGTGCTGGTGTCCTGGCATAGGCACATCTGGGCATCCTTCCGGCTTCGGCATTGCGCTTTCACGAATGCCCGCACCGGCAACAGCCAGACGTCCGGAAGGGCAGGATGGTGCTCACCTGCCGTTCGGACGCATCCCCCCCGGGCCACGACAGCCGCGAGTGTACGCGCTAAGGACGCGGAAATCAGTGGTTGTCGGCGAAACCGGGCATGCCCGGCAACGGCGTCCGACGGTGGTGACGGCGAGGACGACCGTACCCGGTTGCGGTAACGGGCGGGTGGCCGCCGCATTGCGCGCGTCGCCCCGTCAGGGCGGCCGGAGCGAAGGGCCGGTGAACCGGCCCGGCCGACGGACGGACGGAGGGCACCCCCTTGTTGCGAGCTGATCCCGACCCGCCCCCGCCGGTGGAGACCCCCGGCCCGGTGAACCCGGCCCGACTGGTGGACCCGGCCCGGCTCGGGGATCCGGCCCGGCTGGTGGAACCGACCGGGCTGGTGGATCCGGCCGGGCTGGTGGACCAGCGGCTGGTGCGGCAGCTCGCCGAGGCGGCCGCGGCCCAGGTCGGCGCGGGCTCGGTGCAGTTGCTCGGCGACGGCGGCCTGCTCCAGGCGCTGGCCAAGCAGTTGATCGAGCGTGCGTTGGAGCTGGAGTTCCAGGAGCACCTGCGCGGCCCGGGCACCAACAACCCCGCGGGGGCGGCCGGCGGCCCGGGCGGCTCCGGCGGACCGTCCGGCCACCGTGGCCGCAACGGCCCGAACGGCGCCAGGGCCAGGCGCTTGCTGACCGAGATCGGGCCGGTCGAGGTGCGGGTGCCCCGGGACCGGGAGGGCAGCTTCGCCCCCCGTACGGTCCGCCCCCGGGCCCGCCGGCTGCCGGGGCTGGACCGGCTGGTGGTCTCGCTCACCGCGCGCGGCCTCAGTTCGAGCGAGCTGGTGGCGCACCTGGCCGAGGTGTACGGGGTGGAGATCAGCCGGGAGACCGTCTCGGTGATCACCGACCAGGTGCTCGACGAGCTCGACGACCGGCGCGGGCGCCCGCTGGACCCGGTGTACCCGGTGGTCTTCGTCGACTCGGTGCGCAGCGGGCGTTCGGGCGGCCCGCTGGTGCACCTGGCGCTGGGGATCTCCACGGACGGGCTGCGCGAGGTGCTGGGCCTGTGGCCGGCCGCGGACGGCGAGCAGTGGCCGCAGGTGCTGGCCGGGCTGGCCGAGCGCGGGGTGCGGGAGGTCTGGGTGCTGGTCGGCGCCGCCGGTGCGGGGCTGACCGAGGCGGCGGCCGCGCGGTGGCCGCGTACCGTGGTGCACACCTCGGTGGCGCATCTGCTGCACGCCGCGCTGCGGCACGCGCCGGGCGAGGACTGGGGCGGGCTGGCCCAGGTCCTGCACGAGATCTGTACCGCGCCCACCGAGGCGGCGGCGCTGGAGCGGTTGGGCCGGGCCGAGCGGGAGTGGGGGCCGGGCAACCGCGAGGTGTTCCGGGTCTGGCGGGCGGCGTGGCCGCTGCTCGCCCCGGGGTTCCGGTTCGGCCCGGAGGCGCGGCGGCTACTGGCGGGCGGCGGGGCGCTGGAGCGGCTGCACGCCCGGCTGCGCCGGATCGAGCAGGCCGCGGGGCGGGTGCGGGACGAGCGGGCCGCGCTCAAACGCGTCTATCTGGCGACCCTCGCCCTGGAGTCGCCGGCCGGGGCCCGCCGGCCGTGGACCGGGGACTGGCCGGCCGTCCGTGCCGAGTTGCGCCGTGGGTCTCGACAGTGAGGCCCAACTTCCTTGGTATGAGCTGTAGTTGAGATTGCCTCAGCAAGCCCGGCGGTGACCTGTCGCGGGCGCCACCGACCTCCGCCGACCCCCGGCTCCCGACCTCCGGGGTGGGGTTCCGGCCATGGGCCGGACCTCCGTGCGCCCGCCCTCCCACCACTGATCTGACAGACCCAGGTGCTCTTTGCATCAGTTCTGCCCGATTTTGGCACAGTCTGTTCACGCTTCCGGTTCCCGCATTGCGTGATCCCGATAACGGCCAGAGCTTCCACGCCAGTTTGGGCCTCGGCAGGATTCATTCACAGCGAGGAGCGCACACACCGCCCGCCTCAGGAAGAGGAATTCGCCATGACGAATCTTGCCGATCGCATTCACAAGATGCTCGGAATTCTCGCCGTTCTGCTGGTCGCCGGGATCGGCCTCCAGATCCACGCCGCACCGTACCAGTCCACCGTTGCCGCAGGTCCCTCGGCCGTGCACGGGGACGACTCCGGCTGGGGCCCGTGAACACACTGGCGCAAACTCGGGGCGAACTCGGTGAACCGCCGGCCGACATGAGCCGTTCACCGCGCGCCGAGGAAATTCCCCCCTCCTCGTAATTCTCCGAACTGAGAGGAAACCGACGATGGCGAACCCGTTCGACGACCCCGAGGCCGACTACCTCGTCCTGGCCAACGACGAGGGCCAGCACTCGCTGTGGCCGGTGTTCAGCCCGGTGCCCGACGGCTGGCACCAGGTCTTCGGCGCGGCCCGCCGGCCGGAGTGCGTCGAGTACGTGGAGCAGCACTGGCAGGACCTGCGGCCGAAGAGCCTGATCGCCCACCTGTCCGGCCACTGACCGGCCGTCACTGAGGAGCCTCAGTAGGGCCACCGGTTCACGGGACCACCGCCACCGACCACGCCGACCGGGCCGACCGCCCGCGGGTCACGCAGCAACGAGGGAGAGAGAACCAGATGTCCGGGGACCAGCAGACGCACAGAACCGACCCGCGGCCGGGACCGGCCGAGGTGCTGTGTCGACTGTTCGCGGAGGTGCTCGGCCGGGAGTCGGTCGACCCCGCGGCGGGCTTCTTCGAGCTGGGCGGCGACCGGCCCGCCGCCGTACGGCTGCTGGCCCGGGTGCGCGCCGAGCTCGGGTTCCGGGTGCCCCTGCCGCTGCTGCTGGACGCGCCGACCCCGGCCGACCTGGCCACCCGGCTGGCCGACCCGGCCCCGGCCGCTCCCGACCCGCGCCCGACCCTCACCTCCCTGGTCGACGCCCAGGTCGCCCGCACCCCGGACGCCCCCGCGCTGTACGCCGGGTCCACCACCCTCACGTACGCCGAACTGGACGCCCGGGCCAACCGGTTGGCCCGGGTGCTCGCCGCCCGCGGCCTGGGCACCGAGGACGTGGTCGCGCTCGCCCTGCCCAAGTCCCCCGAGGCGGTCGCCGCGGTCCTGGCCGTGGCCAAGACCGGCGCGGCCTGGCTGCCCGCCGACCCGGCCTACCCCGCCGAGCGGCTGCGCCACATGCTCACCGACTCCCGCGCCGCGCTGGTGCTCACCACCGCCGGCACCGCCGAGCGGCTGCCCGACACCGGCGCCCCCCGGCTGCTGCTCGACTCCCCCGAGCACCTCGCCGAGCTGGCCGACCGGCCCGGCACCCCGTTCACTGCGGCCGAGCGGGTCCGGCCGCTGAGCGCCGACCACACCGCGTACGTCATCTACACCTCCGGCTCCACCGGCCTGCCCAAGGGCGTGGCCGTCACCCACACCGGGCTGCCCAGCATGATCGGCACCCAGGTCGCCGTCACCGGCGTCGGCCCCGGCAGCCGGGTGCTCCAGGCCGCCTCGCTCAGCTTCGACGTCTCCGTCTCCGACCTGGCCGTGGCGCTCACCACCGGCGCCGCGCTGGTCCTCCCGCGCGAGCAGAGCCAGCTGGTCGGCGAGGCGCTGGCCGAGCTGATCGACCGGTACGGCGTCACCCACGCCGACCTCGCCACCGCGATGGCCGCCACCCTGCCGGACGCCCCGCTGCCGACCCTGCGCACCCTGATCGGCGGCGGCGAGGCCATCCCGCGCGAACTGGCCGCCCGGCTCGGCCGGGACCGGCTGATGCTCAACAGCTACGGGCCGACCGAGACCACCGTCATCGTCACCATGAGCGAGCCGCTCACCGGCGCCGAGCAGCCCCCGATCGGGCACCCCTGCCGGCACGTGCGGATCCACCTGCTGGACGAGCGGCTGCGCCCGGTGGCGCCGGGCGCCGTCGGCGAGCTGTACGTCTCCGGCCCGCACCTGGCCCGCGGCTACCTGGGCCGCCCCGGCCTGACCGCCGACCGCTTCGTCGCCTGCCCGTTCGGCGCCCCCGGGAGCCGGATGTACCGCACCGGCGACCTCGGCGCCCTCCGCCCGGACGGCCAGCTGGACTTCCTCGGCCGGGCCGACGACCAGGTGAAGATCCGCGGCTTCCGGGTCGAGCTCGGCGAGATCGAGCAGACCCTCTCCGCCCACCCCGGGGTCCGCCAGGCCGTGGTGCTGGTCCGCGAGGACCGCCCGGGCGAGCGCCGGCTGGTCGGCTACACCGTCGGCGCCGCCGACCCGGCCGAGCTGCGCGCCCACTGCGCCGGGCAGCTACCCGACCACATGGTGCCCGTCGTCGTGGTGCTGGACCGGATGCCGCTGACGCCCAACGGCAAGGTGGACAAGCGCGCCCTGCCCGCGCCGGCGCTCGGCACCGCCGAGGAGGGCGGCCGGGCCCCGACCGGCGAGGTGGAGCACACCCTCGCCCGGCTGTTCGCCGAGGTGCTGGGGCTGCCCCGGGTCGGGGTCACCGACTCCTTCTTCGAGCTCGGCGGCGACTCCATCGTCGCCATCCAACTGGTCTCCCGGGCCCGGCAGGCCGGACTCCGGCTCACCCCCCGCGCCGTCTTCGAGGCGCCCCGCGTCGAGTCGCTGGCCCTGCTCGCCCGCCCGCTGGAGGGCCCGGTCGCCGTCGAGCCGGCCGGGGCCGGCCTCGGCGAGGTGCCGCCCACCCCGATCGTGCACTGGCTGTCCCGGCAGCAGGGCTCCGTCGGCAGCTTCTACCAGTCCACCCTGCTCACCCTCCCCGCCGGGACGGGGCACGCGGAGCTGGTCACCGCTCTCCAGGCGCTGCTCGACCACCACGACCTGCTGCGCGCCCGCACCTCCCCGCTCGCCGAACGCCCCTGGACGCTGCACGTCCCCGCCCCCGGCGCCGTCCCCGCCGAGGGCCTGCTGCGCACCGCCGGCGGCCCGGCCGAGCCGGACGCCCTGCGCGCCGCCACCGAGGCCGCCCGCGACCGGCTCTCCCCCGAGGACGGCCGGATGGTCCAGGCCGTCCGCTTCGACGCCGGCCCGGACCGGCCCGCCCGGCTGCTGCTGGTGATCCACCACCTGGTGGTGGACGGCGTCACCTGGCGGATCGTCGAGGAGGACCTGCTCGCCGCGCTCGCCGCCGCCCGCGCGGGCCGCACGCCCGAGCTCCCGCCGGTGCCCACCTCCTTCCGGCGCTGGGCCCAGCGGCTCACCGCCGAGGCCCGCAGCGACCGCCGGGCCGCCGAACTCCCGTACTGGCAGGCCGCGCTGGCCACCCCGGACCCGCTGCTCGGCGCGCGCCCGCTGGACCAGGCGAAGGACACCTACGCCACCGGCGGCGCCCTGCGCGTGGTGCTGCCCGCCGACACCACCCGGGCCCTGCTGACCGAGGTCACCGCCGCCTACCACGCCCAGGTCAACGACGTCCTGCTGACGGCGCTGGCTTTGGCCCTCACCCACTGGCGCGGCGACTCGGCGGACCCCGACGGCGCCGTGCTGGTGAACGTCGAGGGGCACGGCCGCGAGGAGGTGGTCGAGGGCGTCGACCTGCACCGCACCGCCGGCTGGTTCACCTCCGTCTACCCCGTCCGGCTCGCCCCCGGCCCGCTCAGCTGGGCCGAGGTCACCGCCGCCGGACCGGCCCTCGGCCGGGCCCTCGGGCTGGTGAAGGAGCAGCTGCGCGCCGTTCCCGACAACGGCATCGGCTACGGCCTGCTGCGCCACCTCAACCCGGCCACCGCCGAG
Organism: Kitasatospora sp. NPDC029367; assembly: GCF_055569135.1. NCBI lineage: Bacteria > Bacillati > Actinomycetota > Actinomycetes > Kitasatosporales > Streptomycetaceae > Kitasatospora > Kitasatospora sp. NPDC029367. The sequence continues at coordinate 84,144 of NZ_JBVHYH010000010.1, read as the reverse complement.
GTGCTCGCCCAACACGCCTATCCCCAGGTCGAGTTCAACTACCTGGGCCGCTTCCAGCCCGAGGGCGTCAGCGCCGAGGACGTGCTCGCCGGGGCCGAGGCGATGACCGAGGGCGCCGCCCCCGACCTCGCGCTCGGCCGGGTGCTCGGCCTGGACGCCACCACCGTCGACACCCCGCAGGGCCCGCTGCTGGTCGCCCAGTGGTCCTGGGCCGGCGAACTGCTCGACGAGGAGCGGGTGCGGGCGCTCGCCGAGGCCTGGTTCACCGCCCTGCGCGCACTCGCCGAGCACGCCGAACGGCCGGACGCCGGCGGGCACACCCCCGCCGACTTCCCGCTCGTCTCCCTCGACCAGGACGAGGTCGACCGGCTCGCCGAACTCCACGCCCCCGCAGAACTCGTGGACGTCTGGCCGACCTCCCCGCTGCAGCAGGGCATGGCCTTCCACGCCGCGTACGACACCGAAGGCGCCGACGTCTACACCTCCGTCTGCACCTTCGACCTCACCGGCCCGGTCGACGCCGACCGGCTGCGCGCCGCCGCCGAGGCCCTGCTGCTGCGCCAGCCCAACCTCCGGGCCGGCTTCCACCAGCGCCCCGACGGCCCGCCCGTCCAGGCCGTCCCGGACCGGGTCGAACTGCCCTTCACCGTCCTCGACCTGACGGGCCACGCCGATCCGGAGGCCGAGGCCGACCGGATCGCCGCCGCCGAATACGGCCGCCGCTTCGACCTCGCCCGGCCGCCGCTGCTGCGCTACACCCTGCTCACCCTCGCCCCCGGCCGGCACCGGCTGATCGCCGCCGCCCACCACATCCTGCTGGACGGCTGGTCCACCCCGCTGTTCGCCGAGGAGCTCTGGGCCCTCTACTTCCGGCAGCCGCTGCCCCCGGCCGCCCCCTACCGGGAGTACCTGCGCTGGATCACCGGGCGCGACGGCGCCGCCGCCCGCGACGCCTGGGCCCGGGCCCTCGCGGGCGTGGACGAGCCCACCCTGCTCGCCCCCGGCCGCACCGCCGCCGCCACCCCGCACCTGCCGCTGCGCCTGCACACCGGCCTCACCCCGGAGGTCACCGAGGCGCTCGGCCGCACCGCCCGCCGCTACGGCGTCACCCTCAACACCCTCGTCCAGGCCGCCTGGGGCGTCCTGCTGGCCCGGCTCACCGGCCGCACCGACGTGGTCTTCGGCACCACCGTCTCCGGTCGGCCGCACGACCTGCCGGGCGTCGAGCGGATGATGGGCCTGCTCATCAACACCGTGCCGGTGCGGGTCACCCTCGACCCGGCCGAGTCCTGGGGGCAGCTGCTGCTGCGCCTCCAGCACGAGCAGTCCGCGCTGCTGGACCACCAGCACCTCAGCCTCACCGAGATCCAGCAACTCGCCGGACTGGGCAGGCTGTTCGACACCGTCACGGTGTACGGCAACTACCCCGACCCGTCCGCCCTGGACACTGCCGACCCGAGCGGCGCCACCCAGGTCACCCTGGTCGAGGACGTCGACAGCGCCCACTACCCGCTGCTGCTCGCCCTCACCCCGGGCGACGGCCTCCAGCTGCGGCTGGACCACCAGCCGGACGCCTTCGGCCCCTCCGAGGCCCGTACGCTGCTGGACCGCTTCCTCGCCCTGCTCGACCGGATCGTCGCCGATCCGGCCGAATTCCTCGGCACCGTGGATGTGTTGACCGAGGCGGAGCGCGCGCAGCTGCTGTCCGGCAGGCACGGGCCGGTGGCGGAGGTGCCCTCGGGTACCCTCCCCGAGCTGTTCGAGGCGCAGGCCGCCGCGACGCCCGAGGCGATCGCCCTGGTCGCGGGTTCCACCGAGCTGACGTACGCCGAACTCAACGCCCGGGCCAACGGTTTGGCGCTGCGCCTGGTCGCGGCCGGGGTACGGGCGGAGACGCCGGTCGCCCTGCTGCTGGAGCGCTCGCCCGCGCTGGTGGTGGCCGTGCTGGCGGTGCTCAAGGCCGGCGGCAGCTACGTCCCGCTGGACGACGCCCAGCCGCAGGAACGCCTCACGGCCGTGCTCGCCGACGCGGGCGCCCGGATCGCCGTCACCGACCGCGACCACCCGGCGCTGGCCGGACTGACCACCCTCGCGGTCGGCGAGGAGACCGCCGCCAACCTCGATCTCCCGTGGCGGGCGGCCCAGTTGGCCTATGTGATGCACACCTCCGGCTCCACCGGCACCCCCAAGGGCATCGGCATCACCCACCGTTCGATCGTCGACCTCGTCCTCGGCGGCACCTTCGCGGGCGGCGCCCACGACCGCGTGCTGGTCCACTCGCCCACCGCCTTCGACGCCTCCAGCTACGAACTCTGGGCCCCGCTGCTCTCCGGCGCCCGCCTCGTCCTCGCCCCCGCCGGACGCCTCGGCGTCACCGAACTCACCGACACCATCGAACGCGGCGGCGTCACCGCCGCCTGGATGACGGTCGGCCTGTTCAACGTGCTGGCCGCCGAGGCACCGCAGGCCTTCGCCGGGCTGCGCGAGGCATGGACGGGCGGGGACGTCGTCTCGCCGGCCGCGCTGCACCGGGTGCTGGAGCACTGCCCCGGGCTGCGGGTGGTGAACGGCTACGGCCCCACCGAGACCACCACCTTCGCCACCCACCACCGGATGACCACCGCGGCCGAGGTGCCGGACAGCGTCCCGATCGGCCGCCCGCTCCCCAACACCCGGGCCTACGTCCTCGACTCCGGCCTGCGCCCCGTCCCGGTCGGCGTCCCCGGCGAGCTCTACCTCGCCGGGCCCGGACTGGCACGCGGCTACGTCGGCCGCCCGGGCCTGACCGCCGAACGCTTCGTCGCCGACCCGTACGGCGCCCCCGGCACCCGGATGTACCGCACCGGCGACCTCGCCCGCTGGACCATCACAGGCGAACTGGAGTTCGTTGGTCGAGCGGACAACCAGATCAAGCTGCGCGGCTTCCGGATCGAACTCGGCGAGGTGGAGGCGGCGTTCACCGCCCACCCGGCGGTCGGCCAGGTCGTCGCCGTGGTCCGCGAGGACCGGCCCGGCGACAAGCGGCTGGTCGTCTACGTCACCGGCGGGGCCACGCCCGAGGACCTGCGCGCCTTCGTCGCCGACCGGCTGCCCGGCTACATGCTCCCGGCCGCGACCGTCCCGCTGGACGCACTGCCGGTCACCCCCAACGGCAAGGTCGACCGCCGCGCCCTGCCCGCCCCCGACTACCGGGGTGCCGAGGGCCGGGCCCCGCGCACCGATTCCGAGCGGGCACTGTGCGAACTCTTCGCCGGGGTCCTCGGATTGGCGTCGGTGAGCATCGACGACGACTTCTTCGACCTGGGCGGCCACTCCCTGCTCGCCACCAAGCTGGTCAGCCGGATCCGCACCGCCCTGGGCGCGGAGCTGCCGATCCGTGCCCTCTTCGACAGCCCGACCGTGGCCGCGCTGGCCACCGCGCTGGCCACCGCCCTGGCCGCCACCCTGCCCGCCGTCGACGCCCCGGCCCGCCCGGCGCTGCGCCCGCAGGCCCGGCCGGCCCTGGTGCCGCTCTCCCCCGCCCAGCAGCGCCTGTGGTTCATCGAGCAGTTCGAGGGCCCGAGCGCCCTGTACAACACGCCCGTCGCGGTCCGGCTCACCGGCGCGGTCGACCGCCCCGCGCTGGAACTGGCGCTGCGCGACGTGGTGGCCCGGCACGAGGTGCTCCGCACCCTCGTCCCGACCACCGACGGCCAGCCGCACCAGCTGGTCACCGACGCCCCCGAACTCGCCCTGCGCGCGGAGCCGGTGGCCTCCGAGGACGCGCTGCGCACCGCCCTGGCCGCAGCCGGCCGGGAGGTCTTCGACCTCGCCCGCGACCTGCCCGTCCGCGCCACGCTGTTCTCCCTGCCGCACGACGAGCACGTCCTGCTGGTCCTGATGCACCACATCGCCGGCGACGGCTGGTCCGTCGCCCCGCTCTTCCGCGACCTCGCCACCGCCTACCGGGCCCGCCACGCGCACACGGCACCCGACTGGCAGCCCCTGCCGGTCCAGTACGCCGACTACGCCCTCTGGCAGCGCGAGCTGCTCGGCGACCAGGAGCAGCCCAGCGCCCTGCTCACCGCCCAACTCACCCACTGGCAGCAAGCCTTGGCGGACGCCCCGGAGGAGCTGGCGCTGCCCTACGACCGCCCGCGACCGGCCGTACCGACCCACCGCGGCGGCCTCGCCATGGCCGTCGTCGACGCCGACCTCCACGCCGCGCTCGCCGAGTTGGCCGCCGGACGGCAGGCCAGCCTGTTCATGGTCCTGCAGGCCGCCGTCGCCACCCTCTACACCCGCCTCGGCGCCGGCACCGACCTCCCACTCGGCACCCCCGTCGCCGGACGCACCGACGAAGCCCTCGACGACCTGGTCGGCTTCTTCGTCAACACCCTGCTGCTGCGCACCGACACCTCCGGCAACCCCGGCTTCCGCGAGCTGCTCGACCGCGTCCGCCGCACCGACCTGGACGCCTTCGACCACCAGGACATCCCCTTCGAGCGCCTGGTCGAGCAGCTCAACCCCACCCGCACCCCGGCCCGCCACCCGCTCTTCCAGACGCTCGTCGCCCTGGAGAGCCGCGCGGCCGTCCCGACCGCCTTCGGCGACCTGGCCTGCGCCGAGCACCCCTTCGAGCTGGACGTCGCCAAGTTCGACCTGTCCTTCCGCTTCACCGAACAGGGCCCGCAGGCGGGCCTGACGGTGGCGATCGAGTACGCGACCGACCTCTTCGACCCGGCCACCGCCACCACCCTCGCCGAGCGCCTGCTGCGGGTGCTGCGCGCCGTCACCGCCGACCCCGACGCGCCGATCGGCACCATCGACGTCCTCGGCCCGGACGAGCGCGAACAGCTGCTCACCGGCTGGAACGACACCGCCGCACCCGTCCCGGACGCGACCCTGCCCGAGCTGTTCGAGGCCCGGGCCGCCGCCACCCCCGACGCCCCCGCCGTGGTCACCGACGGCGGACGGCTGAGCTACGCCGAACTCGACGCCCGGGCCGAACACCTGGCCGCCGAGCTCGCCGAAGCGGGCGTCGGCGCCGACACCCCGGTGGTCCTGCTGATGGACCGCTCCGCCGAGCTGCTGACCGCCCTGCTGGCCGTCCTCAAGGCCGGCGGCTGCTACGTCCCGCTGGACGACCGGCACCCGGCCGAGCGGCTGCGGCAGATCACCGCCGAGACCGGGGCGGCGCTCGTCCTGGTCGACGCGGCCCACCGCGACCACCCGCTCGCCGCCGACGCCCCCTGCCCCGTCCGGACGCTCACCCCGGAGTGCTTCGACGGCCCGCTGCGGCGCCGCTCCCACCGCCCCGCCGTCCACCCGGAACAGCTCGCCTACGTGATGTTCACCTCCGGCTCCACCGGAGTGCCCAAGGGCATCGCCATCACCCACCGGGACGTCGTCCAGCTCGCCACCGACCCGTGCTGGCAGCACCCCGACGGGCTGCGGGTGCTGTTCCACGCCCCGCACGCCTTCGACGCCTCGACCTACGAGATCTGGGCGCCGCTGCTCTCCGGCGGCCAGGTGGTCGTCGCCCCGGCGGGCGACCTGGACGCGGCCGCGATCGGCGCACTGATCCGGGCGCACGGGCTCACCCATGTGCACGTCACCGCCGGCCTGTTCCGGGTCATCGCCGAGGAGGACCCGGGCGTCTTCGCCGGGGTGCGCGAGGTGCTGACCGGCGGGGACGTGGTCTCCGCACCCGCCGTGCGCAGGGTGCTGGCGGCCGTCCCCGGGATCGGCGTACGGGTGCTCTACGGCCCGACCGAGATCACCCTCTGCGCGACCCAACTACCGCTGCCCGCGGCCGATTCGGTGCCGGACACGGTGCCGATCGGCCGGCCGATGGCGAACACCCGGGCGTACGTCCTGGACGACGGCCTCCAGCCCGTCCCGGTCGGCGTCCCCGGCGAGCTGTACCTCGCCGGAGCCGGCCTGGCCCGCGGCTACCTCGGCCGCCCGGCGCTCACCGCCGAGCGCTTCGTCGCCTGCCCGTACGGCGGCAAGGGCGAGCGCGTGTACCGCACCGGCGACATCGTCCGGCGCCGTGCGGACGGCGTGCTGGAGTTCCTCGGCCGCGCCGACGACCAGGTGAAGATCCGCGGCTTCCGGATCGAACTCGGCGAGGTCGAGGCCGCCCTCACCGCCCACCCCGCCGTCCGCCAAGCCCTCGCCCTGGTCCGCGAGGACCAGCCCGGCGACAAACGCCTGGTCGCCTACGTCACCGGCGACGCCACCCCCGGCGAACTGCGCGCCTTCGTCACCGACCGCCTCCCCGGCTACATGCTCCCGGCCGCCGTCCTCGTCCTCGACGCCCTCCCCGTCACCCCCAACGGCAAGGTCGACCGCCGCGCCCTGCCCGCCCCCGACTACACCGGCACCCCCGAAGGACGCGCCCCCCGCACCACCCAGGAGCGGAGCCTGTGCGAGCAATTCGCCCAGGTCCTCGGGCTGGCCACGGTCAGCATCGACGACGACTTCTTCGACCTCGGAGGCCACTCGCTCCTCGCCACCAAGCTGGTCAGCCGGATCCGCACCGCCCTGGGCGTCGAGATGACGATCCGCACCCTCTTCGACCACCCCACGGTCGGCGAGCTCGCCGACGCGCTGCCCGCGGCCCGCAAGGCCCGGCCCGCCCTCCGGCCGATGCGCCGGCCCGGCGGGCCGGCGTAGGCCCTCCCCGGTCCTTGCGGATCCTCACCGGTCCGCGCAGGTCCTCCCCGGTCCTCGCGGATCCTCACCGGTCCGCGCAGGTCCACGCAGCTCACCGCTCGTCGCAGCTCGGGCGGGGCCACCGGCCGTCCCCCGGTGGCCCGACCGCCCAGTCCCCACTCAGCACGTCATCCGTCGGAGGCAGACCGTGATCCCGTTGTCGTTCGCGCAGCAGCGGCTGTGGTTCATCGAACAGCTGGAGGGCCCGAGCGCGCTCTACAACACCCCGTTCGCCGTCCGGCTGACCGGTGGGCTCGACGCCGCCGTCCTCACCCTCGCGCTGCGCGACGTGCTCGCCCGGCACGAGGTGCTGCGCACCACCTTCCCCGCCGTCGACGGCCGCCCGCAGCAGTCGATCGCCGAGCCGGGGAGCCCCGCCGTCGCCGCCGTCGAGGTGGCCGCCGTCCCGGTCGCCGACGAGGCCGAGCTGACCGCCCGGCTGGCCGCGGCGGCCCGGCACGTCTTCGACCTCGCGACCGAACTGCCCATCCGCTGCACGCTGTTCTCGCTCTCCGCCGAGGACCACGTGCTGCTGGTGCTGATGCACCACATCGCCAGTGACGGCTGGTCCGTCCCCCCGCTCTTCCGCGACCTGGACACCGCCTACCGGGCCCGCCGGGCCGGCAGCGCGCCGCAGTGGGAGCCGCTGCCCGTCCAGTACGCCGACTACACCCTCTGGCAGCGCGAACTCCTCGGCGAGGAGGAGGACCCGGAGAGCGTGCTCGCCACCCAACTCACCTACTGGCAGCGCGCCCTGGCCGAGGCCCCGGAGGAACTGGCCCTCCCCTACGACCGCCCGCGCCCGAGCTCGCCCACCCGGCTCGGGGGGGGGGGGGGGGGGGGGGGGGGGGAGGGAGGGGGGGGGGGGGGGGGGGGGGTGGGGGGTGGGGGGGGGGGGGGGATGTTCGTGGTCCTGCCGGCCGCCTC
>NZ_JBVHYH010000010.1:40008-76508 GCF_055569135.1 Kitasatospora sp. NPDC029367 | reverse complement strand
TCACGCTTTCTGTTCTCCGCCTTGTAATGGCTGTCCCCCCCCTCCCGCCCCCCCCGCCCGCCCTCCCCCCCCCGCCTCCCCCCCGCCCCCGAGCTCGCCCTGGACGCCGAACTGTACGTGGGCCTGGCCGAGTTGGCGGCCGCGGAACGGGCCAGCCTGTTCATGGTCCTGCAGGCCGCCGTCGCCGCCCTCTACACCCGGCTCGGCGCCGGCACCGACCTCCCGCTGGGCACCGCGGTGGCCGGGCGCACCGACGAGGGCCTGGACGACCTGGTCGGGTTCTTCGTGAACACCCTCGTCCTACGCACCGACACCTCCGGCGACCCCAGCTTCCGCGAGCTGCTGGCACGCGTCCGCCGCCTCGACCTGGACGCCTTCGACCACCAGGACATCCCCTTCGAGCGCCTGGTCGAGCAGCTCAACCCGGCCCGCGTCCCGGCCCGACACCCGCTGTTCCAGAGCATGCTGACGCTGGACAGCGACGAGGACCTCCCCAGCGACTTCGCCGGGCTCGACTGCCGGGAGCACGTCCTCGACCAGCACCTCGCCAAGTTCGACCTGTCCTTCGCCTTCGTCGAGCAGCACGACGCACAGGGCGTCGCCAACGGCCTGACCGGCGCGGTCGAGTACGCGGCGGACCTCTTCGACCACACCACCGCCGCCACCCTCGGCGAGCGCCTCACCCGGGTCCTACGGGCGGCCGCCGCCGACCCCGACGCGCCGATCGGCAGCATCGAGATCCTCGACCCGGCCGAGCGCGAGCAGCTGCTGACCGGCTGGCACGGACCGGTGGCCGAACTGCCCTCGGCTACCGTCCCCGAGCTGTTCGAGGCGCAGGCCGCCGCGACGCCCGGGGCGATCGCCCTGGTCGCGTGCTCCACCGAGCTGACGTACGCCGAACTCAACGCCCGGGCCAACGGCCTGGCCCTGCGCCTGGTCGAGGCGGGCGTCGTCGCCGAGACCCCCGTCGCCCTGCTGCTGGAACGCTCGCCCGCCCTGGCCATCGCCCTGCTCGCGGTGCTCAAGGCCGGCGGCAGCTACGTCCCGCTGGACGACGCCCAGCCGCACGAGCGCCTGGCGGCCGTGCTCGCCGACGCGGGCGCCCGGATCGCCGTCACCGACCGCGACCACCCGGCGCTGGCCGGACTGACCACCCTCGCCGTCGGCGAGCGGACCGCCGAGAACCTCGAACTCACCATCGCGGGCGAGCAGTTGGCCTACGTGATGCACACCTCCGGCTCCACCGGAAAGCCCAAGGGCATCGGCGTCACCCACCGCTCGATCGTCGACCTCGCGCTCGGCGGGGCCTTCACCGGGGAGCACCTCGCCCGGGTCGCGGTGCACTCCCCCACCGCCTTCGACGCCTCCACCTACGAGTTCTGGGCGCCGCTGCTCTCCGGCGGCCGTCTCGTCATCGCCCCGCCCGGGCGGCTCGGGATAGCCGAACTCGGCGACCTGCTCGGCCGGCAGCAGGTCTCCGGCGCCTTCATCACCGTCGGCCTGTTCAACGTGCTGGCCACCGAGTCGCCGCGCCTCTTCGCCGGGCTGCGCGAGGTCTGGACCGGCGGGGACATCGCCTCGCCGACGGCCATGCGGCGCGTCCTGGAGGCCTGCCCCGGCCTGCGGGTGGTCAACGTCTACGGCCCGACCGAGACCACCACCTTCGCCACCCGCCGCGCGATGACCTCCCCCGAGGAGGTGCCGGCCGCCGTGGTGCCGATCGGCCGCCCGCTGCCCAACACCAGGGCGTACGTCCTCGACGAGGCCCTGCGGCCCGTCCCGGTCGGCGTCCCCGGCGAGCTCTACCTCGCCGGGCCCGGCCTGGCCCGCGGCTACGTCGGCCGCCCGGCCCTCACCGCCGAGCGCTTCGTCGCCGACCCGTACGGCGCCCCCGGCACCCGGATGTACCGCACCGGCGACCTCGCCCGCTGGACCATCACGGGCGAACTGGAGTTCGCCGGTCGAACGGACGACCAGGTCAAGGTCCGCGGCTTCCGGATCGAACTCGCCGAGGTGGAGGCAGCGTTCGCCGCCCACCCGGCCGTCCGACAGGCCTTCGCGACGGTCCGCCAGGACCAGCCCGGCGACAAGCGCCTGGTCGCCTACGTCACCGGCGACGCCCCGCTCGACGAGCTGCGCGCCTTCGTCGCCGACCGGCTGCCCGGCTACATGGTCCCCGCCGCCGTCGTGCCGCTGGCCGCCCTGCCGGTCAACTCCAACGGCAAGGTCGACCGGCGCGCCCTGCCCGCCCCCGACTACGCCGCCGCCACCCCCGGCCGGGCGGCCCGCAACGCCACCGAGCAGACCCTGTGCGCGCTCTTCGCCGAGGTCCTCGGAACCGCCGAACCGAGCATCGACGACAACTTCTTCGACCTCGGCGGGCACTCCCTGCTCGCCACCAGGCTCGCCGGCCGCATCCGCACCGCCCTCGGCACCGAGCTCCCGCTGCGCACCCTCTTCGACCACCCCACCATCGCCGCCCTGGCCCAGCACCTCGGCGAGGACAGCACCCCGGTGCGGGCCGGGCTGACGGCGCGCACCCGCCCAAAGCTGGTGCCGCTCTCCTACGCCCAGCAACGCCTGTGGTTCATCGACCAGTTCGAGGGCCCGAGCGCCCTCTACAACACCCCCTTCGCCCTCCGGCTCACCGGCCCGGTCGACACCGGGGCGCTGACCGCCGCACTGCACGACCTGCTGGCCCGGCACGAGGTGCTGCGCACCCTCTTCCCCGTCGCCGACGGGCAGCCCCACCAGCTGGTCGCCGACTCCGTCGAGCCCGCCCTGACCGTCACCGCCGTCGCCGACGAGACCGAGCTGGCCGGGCTGCTGGACCGGGCGAACTCGCACGCCTTCGACCTCGCCACCGAACTTCCGCTCCGGGCAACGCTGTTCTCGCTCCCCGGCGAACGGCACGTGCTGCTGCTCCTGCTGCACCACATCGCCAGCGACGGCTGGTCCGTCGCCCCGCTCTTCCGCGACCTGGGCGAGGCCTACCGGGCCCGCTGCCAGGGAGGCGCGCCGCAGTGGGAGCCGCTGCCCGTCCAGTACGCCGACTACACCCTCTGGCAGCGCGAACTCCTCGGCGACGAGGAGGACAAGGACAGCCTGCTCGGGCAGCAACTCGCCTTCTGGCAGGAGTCCCTGGCCGACCTGCCGGAGGAACTGGCCCTCCCCTACGACCGGCCGCGCCCGGCCGCACCGAGCCACCAGGGCGAACTGGTCGAGTTCACCGTCGGAGCCGAACTGCACCAGCGGCTGACCGAGTTGGCCACCGCCAACCGGGCCAGCCTGTTCATGGTCCTGCAGGCCGCCGTCGCCACCCTCTACACCCGCCTCGGCGCCGGCACCGACCTCCCGCTCGGCACCCCCGTCGCCGGACGCACCGACGAAGCGCTCAACGACCTGGTCGGCTTCTTCGTCAACACCCTGCTGCTGCGCACCGACACCTCCGGCAACCCCGGCTTCCGTGAACTCCTCGACCGGGTCCGGCAGTCCGACCTCAGCGCCTTCGAGCACCAGGACGTGCCCTTCGAGCGCCTGGTCGAGCAGCTCAACCCCACCCGCACCCCGGCCCGCCACCCGCTCTTCCAGACGCTCATCGCCCTGGAGAACCAGGCGAAGGCGCCGCAAGCCTTCGGGGATCTCCCCTGCGGTGAGCTGGAGTTCGACCTCAACGTGGCCAAGTTCGACCTCTCCTTCGGCTTCGCCGAGCTGAGCGGACCGGGCGGACAGGGCGGACAGGGCGGACCGAACGGCCCCGGCGGCCTCTCCGGCGCGATCGAGTACGCGGCCGACCTCTTCGACCACGCCACCGTCGCCACCCTCGCCGAGCGCCTGCTGCGCGTCCTCCACGCCGTCGTCACCGACCCCGACGCGCCGATCGGCACCATCGAGATCCTCGACCCGGCCGAACGCGAGCAGTTGCTGACCGGCTGGCACGGGCTGGTGGCCGAACTGCCCTCGGCTACCGTCCCCGAGCTGTTCGAGGCGCAGGCCGCCGCGACGCCCGAGGCGATCGCCCTGGTCGCGGGCTCCACCGAGCTGACGTACGCCGAACTCAACGCCCGGGCCAACGGTTTGGCGCTGCGCCTGGTCGAGGCGGGCGTCGGCGCCGAGACCCCCGTCGCCCTGCTGCTGGAACGCTCGCCCGCCCTGGCCATCGCCCTGCTCGCGGTGCTCAAGGCCGGCGGCAGCTACGTCCCACTGGACGACGCCCAGCCGCACGAGCGCCTCGCGGCCGTGCTCGCCGACGCCGGCGCCCGGATCGCCGTCACCGACCGCGACCACCCGGCGCTGGCCGAACTGACCACCCTCACGGTCGGCGAGCAGACCGCCGCAAACCTCCACCTCACCATCACCGGCGAGCAGTTGGCCTACGTCATGCACACCTCCGGCTCCACCGGCACCCCCAAGGGCATCGGCGTCACCCACCGCTCGATCGTCGACCTCGCCCTCGGCGGCACCTTCGCGGGCGGCGCCCACGACCGCGTCCTGGTCCACTCGCCCACCGCCTTCGACGCCTCCAGCTACGAACTCTGGGCCCCACTCCTCTCCGGCGCCCGCCTCGTCCTCGCCCCCGCCGGACGCCTCGGCGTCGCCGAACTCACCGACACCATCCAGCACGGCGGCGTCACCGCCGCCTGGCTCACCGCCGGACTGTTCAACGTCATGGCCACCGAGTCGCCGCGCCTCTTCGCCGGGCTGCGCGAGGTGTGGACCGGCGGGGACGTCGTCGCCCCCGCCGCCGTCCGGCGCGTCATGACCGCCTGCCCCGGCCTGACCGTGGTCGACGGCTACGGCCCCACCGAGACCACCACCTTCGCCACCCACCACCGCATGGCCACCCCGGCCGAGGTTCCGGACAGCGTCCCGATCGGCCGCCCGCTCCCCAACACCCGGGCCTACGTGCTGGACGACGGCCTGCGCCCCGTCCCGGTCGGCGTCCCCGGCGAGCTGTACGTCGCCGGAGCCGGCCTGGCCCGCGGCTACGTCGGCCGCCCGGGCCTGACCGCCGAGCGCTTCGTCGCCGACCCGTACGGCGCCCCCGGCACCCGGATGTACCGCACCGGCGACCTCGCCCGCCGCACCGCCGAGGGTGTGCTGGAGTTCCTCGGCCGCGCGGACGACCAGGTGAAGATCCGCGGCTTCCGGATCGAACTCGGCGAGGTCGAGGCCGCGTTCGCCGCCCACCCCGCCGTCGGACAGACCCTCGCCCTGGTCCGCGAGGACCAGCCCGGCGACAAGCGCCTGGTCGTCTACGTCACCGGCGAGGCCACCCCCGGCGAGCTGCGCGCCTTCGCAGGCGAGCGCCTCCCCGGCTACATGGTCCCGACCGCCGTCCTCGTCCTCGACGCGTTCCCCGTCACCCCCAACGGCAAGGTCGACCGCCGCGCCCTGCCCGCCCCCGACTACACCGGCACCCCCGAAGGACGCGCCCCCCGCACCGGCACCGAACACACCCTCTGCACCCTCTTCGCCGAAACCCTCGGCCTGCCCGCCCTCAGCATCGACGACGACTTCTTCGACCTCGGCGGCCACTCCCTCCTCGCCACCAGACTGGTCAGCCGGATCCGCACCGCCCTGGACGTCGAACTCCCCATCCGCACCCTCTTCGACCACCCCACCGTCGCCGCCCTGGCCGCCACCCTGCCGACCGTCGACGCCCCGGCCCGTCCGGCGCTGCGCCCGCAGGCCAGGCCCGCTCTGGTGCCGCTCTCCCCCGCCCAGCAACGCCTGTGGTTCATCGACCAGTTCGAGGGCCCGAGCGCGCTCTACAACACCCCGTTCGTCGCCCACCTCAGCGGCGCCCTCGACACCGGGGCCCTGACCGGGGCCCTGGCCGACGTGGTCGCCCGGCACGAGGTGCTGCGCACCACCTTCCCGGCCACCGACGGCCGGCCGCACCAGCTGATCACCGCGAACGCCGCACCCGCCCTGCGCACCCGCACGGTGGCCGACGAGACGGAGCTGCGCGCCGCCGTGGCCGAGGCCACCGGCGAGGTGTTCCGGCTCGCCGAGGACCTGCCGATCCGGGTCTCGCTGTTCTCGCTGAACGCCGAACGGCACGCCCTGGTCGTCCTGCTGCACCACATCGCCAGCGACGGCTGGTCCGTCGGCCCGCTGCTGCGCGACCTGGACACCGCCTACCGGGCCCGCCGCGCAGGCACGGAACCCGACTGGCGGCCGCTGCCCGTCCAGTACGCCGACTACACCCTCTGGCAGCGCGGCCTGCTCGGCACCGAGGACGACCCGACCAGCGCCCAGCACACCCAACTCGCCCACTGGAAGCAGGCCCTGGCCGAGCTGCCGGAGGAACTGGCGCTCCCGTACGACCGGCCGCGACCGGCCGCCCCGAGCCACCGCGCCGGGACGGTGGAGTACCGGCTGGATGCCGAACTGCACCGGCGGCTCGCCGAGTTGGCCGCCGCCAACCGGGCCAGCCTGTTCATGGTCCTGCAGGCCGCCGTCGCCACCCTCTACACCCGCCTCGGCGCCGGCACCGACCTCCCGCTCGGCACCCCCGTCGCCGGACGCACCGACGAAGCCCTCGACGACCTGGTCGGCTTCTTCGTCAACACCCTCGTCCTGCGCACCGACACCACCGGCAACCCCGGCTTCCGCGAACTCCTCGACCGCGTCCGCCGCACCGACCTGGACGCCTTCGAGCACCAGGACGTGCCCTTCGAGCGCCTGGTCGAGCAGCTCAACCCCACCCGCACCCCGGCCCGCCACCCGCTCTTCCAGACCGTCCTCACCGTGAGCAGCGACCCGGTCCCCGTGCTCACCCTCGGCGGGGTGAGCGGGGCGCTGGAGGGCGCGGGCGAGTCCCAGGCGCACTTCGACCTGAACTTCAACTTCACCGAGCAGCACGACGAGAACGGCACACCGCTCGGCGTGGCCGCGGCCGTGGAGTACGCGGCGGACCTCTTCGACCACGCCACCGCCGCCACCCTCGCCGAACGCCTGCTGCGCATCCTGGACGCCGCCGCCACCGACCCGGACGCGCCGATCGGCACCATCGAGATCCTCGACCCGGCCGAGCGCGAGCAGCTGCTCACCGGCTGGAACGACACCGCCGTCCCGATCGCCGACAGCACCCTGTCCGAGCTGTTCGAGGCCAGGGCGGCCGCCACCCCCGACGCGGTGGCCGTGGTGTCCGACACCGAGCGGCTGAGCTACGCCGAACTCGACGCCCGGGCGGGCGCCCTGGCCGCCGTGCTGCTGGCCCGCGGGCTGGCGGTGGAGGAGCCGGTCGCGATCCTGATGGACCGCTCGGCCGAGCTGGTGACGGCGATCCTGGCGGTCACCAAGGCGGGCGGCACGTACGTCCCGCTGGACGCCCGCTACCCGCTGGACCGGATGCGGCACATCCTCGCCGACACCAGGGCGCAGCTCGTCCTGGTCGACCCGGCGCACCGCGCGCACCCGGTCCTCGACAGCGGCACCGGCATCACCGCCCTCGACATCACCGCCCTCGACGCCACCGACACGGCCGCCGCCCGGACCGCCCCCGCCGGCCGCCGCTCCCACCCCGGCCAGCTGCTCTACGTGATGTACACCTCGGGCTCGACCGGCCTCCCCAAGGGCGTCGCGGTGACCCACCGCAACGTCGTCGACCTGCTCACCAACCCGCACTTCCACCAGGGCCACCACGAGAGCGTGCTGCTGCACTCGCCCACCGCCTTCGACGCCTCCACCACCGAGGTGTGGGCGCCGCTGGTGACCGGTGGGCGGATCGTGCTGGCCGCCCCCGGGCAGCTCGACCTGCCCGCGCTGGCCGCGACCATCACCCGGCACGCCGTCACCCTGGTGCAGGCGCCCTCCGGCCTGCTGCGGCTGATGGCCGAGGAGACCCCGGAGGCCTTCCGCGGGGTGCGCCAGGTGTGGACCGGCGGTGACGTGGTGCCGCCGGAGTCCGTCCGGCAGCTGTTCCGGGCGTGCCCGGAGACGGACGTGGTCGCGGTGTACGCGCCGACGGAGACCACGGCCATCAAGACCACCTTCACCATGACGCCCGGCGGGGACGTCCCGGCCGTGGTGCCGATCGGCCGCCCGCTGGCCAACACCCGGGCGTACGTGCTGGACGACGCCCTGCGGCCGGTCCCCGCCGGGGTGCCCGGTGAGCTGTACCTCGCGGGCAACGGCCTGGCCCGGGGCTACGTCGGCCGCCCGGGGCTGACCTCGGAGCGCTTCGTGGCCTGCCCGTTCGGCGGCAAGGGCGAGAGGATGTACCGCACCGGCGACATCGTCCGGTGGAGCGCGGACGGCCTGCTGGAGTTCCTCGGCCGCGCCGACGACCAGGTGAAGATCCGTGGCTTCCGGATCGAGCCGGCCGAGGTGGAGGCGGCGCTGGCCGCCCACCCGGCGGTCGGGCACGCGGTGGCGACGGTCCGCGAGGACCGGCCCGGGGACAAGCGCCTGGTCGCCTACGTCACCGGCGACGCCACCCCCGGCGAACTGCGGGCCTTCCTGGCCGACCGGGTGCCCGGCTACATGGTCCCGGCCGCGATCGTCACCCTGGACGCACTGCCGGTCACCGCCAACGGCAAGGTGGACCGCAGCGCCCTGCCCGCCCCCGACCACACCGGCATCCCCGAGGGCCGCGCCCCGCGCACCACCACCGAACGGGCCCTCTGCGCCCTCTTCGCCGAAACCCTCGGCCTGCCCGCCCTCAGCATCGACGACGACTTCTTCGACCTCGGCGGCCACTCCCTGCTCGCCACCAAGCTGATCAGCCGGATCCGCACCGCCCTGGACGTCGAACTCCCCATCCGCGCCCTCTTCGACCACCCCACTGTCGCCGCCCTGGCCGGCCACCTGGGCGAGGGCACCGGCCCGGTCCGCGCCCGGCTGCTGCCCCGGCCGCGCCCGGAGCTGGTCCCGCTCTCCCACGCCCAGCAACGCCTGTGGTTCATCGACCAGTTCGAGGGCCCGAGCGCCCTCTACAACACCCCGCTGGTGCTCCGGATCGGCGGCACCCTCGACGCCGGGGCCCTGGCCGCGGCGCTGACCGACGTGGTCGCCCGGCACGAGGTGCTGCGCACCACCTTCCCGGGCGCCGACGGCCGGCCGCACCAGCTGATCGCCCCGAGCGCCGAACCCGCCCTGCACACCCGCACGGTGGCCGACGAGGCGGAGCTGCGGGCGGAGCTGGCCGCCGCGAGCCGGGAGGCCTTCGACCTGGCCGCCGAACTCCCGCTGCGGGCCACGCTGTTCTCCCTGCCGCAGGGCGAGCAGGTGCTGCTGGTGCTGATGCACCACATCGTCAGCGACGGCTGGTCCGTCGGCCCGCTGCTGCGCGACCTGGACACCGCCTACCGGGCCCGCCACGCAGGCGTGGAACCCGGCTGGCGGCCGCTGCCCGTCCAGTACGCCGACTACGCCCTCTGGCAACGCGAGCTGCTCGGTGCGGAGGACGACCCGGACGGCGCCCAGCACCTCCAACTCGCCTACTGGCAAAAGGCGCTGGCCGGGCTCCCGGAGGAACTGGCGCTCCCCTACGACCGCAAGCGGCCGCTGTCACCCACCCGCCGCGGGGACACCGTCGAGTTCCGGCTCCCGGCCGAACTCCACTCCGCCGTCGTCGAGTTGGCCCGGGAGAGCCGCACCAGCGTGTTCATGGTGGTGCAGGCCGCGCTGGCCGCCACCCTGGGCCGGCTGGGCGCGGGCACCGACATCCCGCTCGGCACCCCGGTCGCGGGCCGCACCGACGAGGCCCTGGACGAGCTGATCGGCTTCTTCGTCAACACCCTCGTCCTGCGCACCGACCTCTCCGGCGATCCGAGCTTCCACGAGCTGCTGGAGCGGGTGCGGCGGGCCAACCTGGAGGCCTTCGAGCACCAGGACGTGCCCTTCGAGCGGCTGGTCGAGGCGCTCAACCCGGCCCGCTCGACGGCCCGGCACCCGCTGTTCCAGGTGATGCTGACCTTCGCCGCCGGGCCCGAGGCCGAGGCCGCCCTCGACTTCGCCGGCCTGCCCGCCCGGGTGGAGCCCTCGGCGGCCGAACTCGCCAAGTTCGACCTGGCCTTCGGATTCAGCGAGCAGCTGGCCGCCGACGGTCCCGCTGGTCCCAGCGGCCCGGGAGGTGCCGCCACCCCGGCCGGGATCGGCGTGGTGGTCGAGTTCGCCGAGGAGCTGTTCGACCCGGCCACGGTGACGGCGATCGGCGAGCGCTTCGTGCGGCTGCTGACCGCCGTGGTGGCCGACCCGGCCCGCCCGGTCGACGCGGCGGAGATCCTCGCCCCCGCCGAGCGCGCCCTGATCCTGGAGCACTGGAGCGCGCCCGCCGGTCGGCCGGGCGCCACCGAACTCCGCACCGTCCCGGAGCTGTTCGCGGCCCAGGCGGCCCGGACCCCGCAGGCCGTGGCGGTGGTCGACGGGGAGGAGCGGATCTCCTACGCCGAACTGGACGCCCGGGCGAACCGGCTGGCCCGGCTCCTCGCCGACCGCGGCGTCGGCCCCGAGCGACTGGTGGCACTGGCGCTGCCCCGCTCGGTGGAGCTGGTGGTCGCCGTGCTCGCGGTGCTCAAGGCCGGCGGCGCCTACGTGCCGATCGACCCGGACTACCCGGCCGACCGGATCGCCTACACCCTGGCCGACTCCGCCCCCGCACTGCTGCTCACCACCACCGCGGCCGCCGAGCGACTGCCCGACCCGCAGCTGCCGTTGCTGCTGCTCGACACCCCGGGGACGGCCGCCGAACTGGCCCGGACGCCCGCCGGGCCGCCCGCCCCCGCGCTCGGCCCGGACCACCCGGCGTACGTCATCTACACCTCGGGCTCGACCGGCCGGCCGAAGGGCGTGGTGATCCCGCACCGCAACGTCGCCCGGCTGTTCGCCGCCACCGACCACTGGTTCGCCCCGGGCCCGGAGGACGTCTGGACGCTGTTCCACTCCTACGCCTTCGACTTCTCGGTCTGGGAGCTGTGGGGCGCGCTGCTGCACGGCGGCCGCCTGGTCGTGGTGCCCTTCGACACCAGCCGTTCGCCCCGGGAGTTCCTGGAGCTGCTGGTGCGCGAGCGGGTCACCTTCCTCAACCAGACCCCGTCCGCCTTCTACCAGCTGATGCAGGCCGACCAGGAGGAGCCCGAGCTGGGCGCGCAACTCGCCCTGCGCCGGGTGGTGTTCGGCGGCGAGGCGCTCGACCTGGCCCGGCTGGAGCCCTGGTACCGGCGACACGCCGAGGACGCGCCGCTGCTGGTCAACATGTACGGCATCACCGAGACCACGGTGCACGTCTCCTACCGTCCGCTGGACGCCGCCACGGCCGCCGGGCAGTCCCGGTCGCTGATCGGCGCGGGCATCCCGGACCTGCGGCTGTACCTGCTGGACTCCCGGCTGCGCCCGGTGCCCGCCGGGGTGCCCGGCGAGCTGTACGTCGCCGGGGCCGGCCTGGCCCGCGGCTACCTGGGCCGCCCGGCACTGACCGCCGAGCGCTTCGTCGCCGACCCGTACGGCGCCCCCGGCACCCGGATGTACCGCACCGGCGACCTGGCCCGCTGGACGGCCTCCGGCGAACTGGACTACCTGGGCCGGATCGACGCCCAGGTGAAGATCCGCGGCTTCCGGATCGAGCTGGGCGAGATCGGCTCGGTGCTCAGCCGCCGCCCCGAGGTGGCCTCCGCCGCCGTGGTGGTGCGCGAGGACGCCCCGGGCGAGAAGCGCCTGGTCGGCTACCTGGTGCCGGCCCCGGACGCCGGACCGCCGGACCTGGACGCGCTGCGCACCCACCTGGCAGCCGAGCTGCCGGACTACATGCTGCCCGCCGCCCTGGTGCCGCTGGAGCGCCTGCCGCTGACGCCCAACGGCAAGCTCGACGAGCGGGCGCTGCCCGCCCCCGAGCCGGGCCGGGCAGGCGGCGGCCGGGCGCCGCGCACCCCGCTGGAGGAGGTGCTCTGCGGGCTGTTCGCCGACGTGCTCGGCCTGGAGCGGGTCGGCATCGACGACAACTTCTTCGAGCTGGGCGGCCATTCGCTGCTGGCCGGGCGCCTGGTCGCCGGGCTGCGCGAGCTGACCGGCAGCGCCGAGCTCGGCGTCCGGGCGCTGTTCCGGGCACCGACCGTCGCCGGACTGGCCGAACTGCTGGCCGCGGCCCGGGACGGCGCCCCCGCCGAGGAGGACTTCCCGGTGCTGCTGCCGATCCGCACCCGGGGCTCACGCCCGCCGCTGTTCTGCGTGCACCCGGCGGCCGGGATCAGCTGGGTGTACACCGGTCTGCTGCGCCACCTGGACGCCGAGCAGCCGATCTACGGCCTCCAGGCCCCCGGCCTGGCCGACCTCTCCCGCCACCCGGCGAGTCTGGCCGAGATGGCCCACCGCTACCTGGCCGAACTGCGCGCGGTCCGCCCCGAGGGCCCGTACGCCCTGCTGGGCTGGTCCTTCGGCGGCCCGGTCGCCCACGCCGTGGCGGCCCTGCTGCGGGAGCAGGGCGAGCGGGTCGACCTGCTCGCCGTGCTGGACGGCTACCCGGAGCTGGACGAGTACGCCCGGTTCACCGGCGGCTCCCACGACCGCGACCCGGCGCTGCTCGCCGCGATCCTGGAGTCCCTCGGCCAGCAGGCCGGCGAGATCACCGACTGGCCCGCCGACGAGGCGGGCTACGCCGAGCTGGTCCGGCACGGCGCGGGCCCGCTGGCCGGGCTGAGCGGCGCCGGAGTGGCCCGGGTGGTCGAGGTCTTCCTGGCCGACCTGGCGCTGGCCGGCGACGCCCCGCTGCCCGGCTACGACGGCGACGCGCTGGTCTTCGTCGCCGCGAAGGACCGCCCGGCCGACGCCCCCGACCCCGAGAGCTGGCGGCCCCACGTGGGCGGCCGGCTGGAGGTCCACGAAGTGCCCAGCACCCACGGCGCGATGACCGGCCCGGAGGCCCTCGCGGTCATCGGCCCGGTGCTCGCCGACCGCCTGCGCGCCCCCGCGCAGGACCCCACGGCCCGCCCCTGAGGCTCCCCCGCACCACCGCGACACCCTCCGCACCACCACGCCAAGCGGCCGCGACCCGGCCACCACGAGGAATGGACACACCGATGCAGACTGCCGTCATCCCCGACACCTGGCGCGGCGTCACCCCGGCGCCGATCTCGTCGACCGACGCCTACAACGGCTTCATCGCCGCCAACGTGATCTTCGCGCTGGACCGGATCGGCGTGCTGGAGCAGATCGGCCGCGGCGAGGCGCTGTCCGCCGCCTCGGTCACCGCCCAGGGCGGCGACACCGCCCGCACCGAGGCCGTGCTGCGCGCCGCCGCCGACTACGGCTACCTCAAGGCCGACGGCGCCGGCTACCTGCCCACCGAGGCGGGCATCGAGATCGCCGCCGCCCGCGGCTACTTCACCTGGGCGGTCGGCGGCTACCACGACGTGTTCGGCCGCGCCGGGCACCTGAGCACCGGCTCGCACCACTACAACGCGGACGTCTTCCGCGACGAGGCGATGGTCGCCCTCGGCTCCGCCCAGTGCGACCAGTCGATGTTCGCCGCGCAGCTCACCGACGTGCTCTCCGGCATCGACTTCCGCACCATCGCCGACCTGGGCAGCGGCACCTCCGCCCGGGTCCGCCGGGTGGTCTCCCAGCGCGAGGGCAGCCGCGGCCTGGGCATCGACATCAGCCGCCCGGCCACCGACATCGCCCGCGCCGACATCGCCGCCGCCGGGATGCAGGACCGGGTCACCGCCGTCCGGGCCGACGTGCTGGGCCTGCTCGGCACCCAGATCGACAACGACGCCGAGGCCGCCGAGGTGGCCGAGGTCGACACCGTGATGAGCTTCTTCCTGCTGCACGACCTGCTCGCCGACCCGAGCACCCGCTCCTCGATCTTCACCCGGATGCGCGAGGCCTTCCCCAAGGCCCGCACCTTCGTGCTCGGCGACACCATGCTGCGCGGCCCGGGCGAGTCCCAGAGCGCGATGCCGGTCTTCTCGGTCGGCTTCGAGCTGGCCCACGCGATGATGGGCGTGCCGCTGCACACCAAGGAGACCTACGAGCAGCTGTTCACCGACGCCGGGCTGCGGATCGACCGGGTCGAGGCGCTGGCCACCCCGCACAGCTGGCTCTACGTCCTCCAGGCCGACTGATGGCCGCCGCATCCGGGGTCAGACACCTGCTGGCCCAGAACGAGCACCCGTACCCGCCGCTGCCGTCCGTACTGACCGCCCTGGCGGGGGCGGTCGGCGACCTCAACCGCTACCCGGACTTCCGCCCGGAGCGCTTCGCCGGGATCATCGCCGACTGGCAGGGCGTCCCGGCCGCGCAGGTCGTGGTCGGCCACGGCTCGGCCGGCGTCGCACTGGACCTCTTCCACTCCGTCGTCCGCCCCGGCGACAACGTGGTCCACTCGGACCCCTGCTTCGACGCCTATCCGCTGTTCTGCGAGATCGCCGGCGCCGAGGCCCGGTCCGTCCCGCTCGGCCCGGACGCCCGGCACGACCTGGCCGCGATGGCCGGCCGGGTGGACGAGCGCACCCGGATCATCGTGCTGTGCAACCCGCACAACCCGACCGGCACGGTCTACTCCTGGGCCGAGCTGACCGACTTCTTCCGCCGGGTGCCGGCCACCGCGCTGATCCTGCTGGACGAGGCCTACGTCGACTTCGCCGGGGGCTGGGCCGCCCCGGCGGTGCCGGACCGGATCGCCGAGTGGCCCAACCTGGTGGTGCTGCGCACCCTCTCCAAGTCGCACGGCCTGGCCGCGCTGCGGATCGGCTACGCGGTCGCCGAGGAGTCGGTGGCGCGACGGGTGCGCGGCGTCCAGGTGCCGTACGCGGTGAACCGGCTCCAGGAGGCGGGCCTGCTGGCCGCCGTCGCCGCCCAGGACGAGGTGGACCGGCGGATCGCCGAGATCGCCGCCGAGCGCGACCGGCTGCGGGCCGAACTGCTCGCCCTGGGCCGGTCGGTGCCGCCGAGCCTGACCAACTTCCTCTGGGTGACGGCGCCTTCGCCCGAGGAGCAGCTCCCGGTCAAGTCGGAGCTGGAGCGGCTCGGGGTGGCCGTCCGTTTCTACCCGGGCCAGGGCATCCGGATCGCCGTCGGCGAGAAGGACGCCAACGACGCCGTGCTCGAGGGCTTCACCCGCGCCCACCGGGCCGCCGCCGCGCCGCCCAACTAGCCCCGCCCCGGACCCGCCCCGGACCGGCCCCAGACCGGCACCATCCATCGCCAACGCAGCAGTCAAGGACAGGACAGCACATGCACCCACTTCTGGCGCGGCCGGAGTTCCGGCTCTACATCGCGGGACAGACGCTGTCCGTCCTCGGGGACAGCGCGCTCTTCATCGCCCTCGGCATCTGGGCCAAGGTCCTGACGGGGAGCAGCTCGGCGGCCGGTCTGGTGATGTTCTGCTACGCCGTCCCGATGCTGCTGCTGCCGCTCGGCGGCCTGGTCGCCGACCGGGTCCGCCGACGGCCGCTGCTGGTCACGGTCAACCTCGCGCTGGCGGTGGCGGTTTCGCCGCTGCTGCTGGTCGACGGCCGCGGCCACCTGTGGATCATCTACGGCACCGCGGTGCTCTACGGGCTGGCCGGGGCCGTCCTCACCCCGGCCCAGAGCGCGATGCTGCGCACGATCCTGACGGAGCGTCAGGACTTCGGTGCGGCCGTCGGGTTCACCCAGACCATGCGGGCGGGCACCACCCTGGTCGCGCCGCTGGTCGGTTCCGGCCTGTACGGGTGGCTCGGCGGCCGGGCCGTCGCCCTGGTCGACATCGGCATCCTGCTCGCGGCCGCGCTCGCCTTCCTGGCGCTGCGGGTGCCCGAGACCAAGCCGGAGCCGTCCGGTCGGCACTGGCGCACCGAGGTGCTGGCGGGCTTCCAGCACCTGCGCTCCACCGCCTCGCTGCTGCCGCTGCTGATCGCGACCACCGCCACCGCGACCGTGCTCAGCTTCCTCCAGCCGGTGCTGTTCTCGCTCATCCAGCACGGGCTGAACCGCTCGCCGCAGTTCCTGGGCGTGCTGGAGACGGTGGAGGCGGTCGGGGCGCTCGCCGGCTCGGTGCTGGGCGGCGTCCTGATCGGCAAGCTCGGCCCCCGGAGGACGGTGATGCTCGGCTCGGCCACCTTCGGGGTCGGCGCCCTGCTGCTGCTGGCGCCCTCGGTCTGGGTGGTGTCGGCCGGTCTGCTGATCGCCGGGGCCGGCATGCCGGCCGGTGTGGTCGGCCTGGCCACCGCCGCCCAGTCGCTGACCCCGCCGCAGCTGATGGGCCGCACCCAGGCGGCCGTCAACCTCTCCCTCACCGCCCCGCAGGCGATCGCCATCGGCGTCGGCGCCGGCCTGGTGGCCGCGCTGGACTTCCGCACGGTGCTGGTCGCCATGGTGATCGGCGCGCTGCTGTCCGGCCTCTACCTGCTGGGCAAGCCCGACGCGGTGATCGAGGAGGACGAGGACGAGGACGAGGAGGAGTCGGCGGAGCAGGCGGCCGGGGAGCTCACCCCGGCCCCGGCCGAGGACGCCGAACCGGCCGAGGTGCCCGCCGAGGCCACCCCGCGCCTCCAGTCCACCTGACCGGCCCGCACCACCCGGGCCGCTACCACCCGTCCCCGCGCCACCCGTTCCCGCACCACCCGTCCCCGTACCAAAGCACCTCGCCACCGGCCCGCCCCGGCGGCGGCCCTGCCGCACCGCACCGCCGCCGGGGCGGGCCTCCGCGCACTCCTCACGAGAGAGCCCCTCAGATGCCCGACCGTTCCTCTCCCGACACCGCCCTCACCACCGACAGCACTGCCGAGGCACCGATCGAACTCACCCTGGACCACGTCGAGTTCTACGTCACCGACCTCACCGCCGAGGTCGCCCGACTGACCGCGGAGTACGGCTTCGACCTGCTCGTCCCGCCCACCGAGCGCGGCGGGAGCGCCGAGCGCTGCGTCTCCGCCCTGCTCGGCCAGGCCGCGATCCGGCTGCTGCTCACCCAGCCGCTGGCCGCCGGCCACCCGGCCACCGAGTACCTGGCCCGGCACGAGGACGGCGTGGCCGCGCTGGCCCTGCGGGTCCCGGACGCCACCGCCGCGTACCGCGCGCTGACCGGCCGGGGCGCCGACGGGCTGCGCCCGCCGCAGGCCGCGGACGGCTGTGTCACCGCCGTGGTCGGCGCCTTCGGCGACGTGGTGCACACCCTGGTCGAGCGCGGCCCGGACGTCCCCGCCGACCGGATACCCGGCCTGCCCGACGCGGCCCCCGTGACCGGTGCCGGGGAGGTGGGCCTGCGCTCCGTCGACCACTTCGCGGTCTGCGTCCCCTCCGGCGGCCTGCGCGCGACCGTCCGGCACTACCAGGAGGTCTTCGGCTTCCGGATGGTCTTCGAGGAGCGGATCGAGGTCGGCGCCCTCGGCATGGACTCGATGGTCGTGCAGAGCCCCGACCACAGCGTCACCCTCACCCTGATCGAGCCGCTCACCCCGGACGCCGGCGGCCAGATCGCCTCCTTCCTGGCCGACCACGGCGGCGCCGGGGTCCAGCACGTGGCCTTCTCCTCCGCGGACGCCGTCCACTCCGTCTCCACCATGGCCGCCCGCGGCGTGCCCTTCCTGCGCACCCCGGGCACCTACTTCGACGCCCTGCCCGCCCGGCTGACCCCGCTGCGGCACTCCCTCGACGAGCTGCGCGACCTCAACCTCCTGGTCGACCAGGACCACGACGGCCAGCTGTTCCAGATCTTCACCCGCTCCCAGCACCCGCGCGGCACCTTCTTCTTCGAGGTGATCGAGCGCATCCGGGCCCGCAACTTCGGCAGCAACAACATCCGCGCCCTCTACGAGGCCGTCGAACTCCAGCGCAACGCCAGCGAAGTGGCCGGATGAGCGCCCCGGTCCTGACCCCGCCGGGTGCGGGCACCACCGCGGCGCGGCAGCCGCTGTCCGTCGCCGAGTACGAGCAGGCGGCCCGGGCCGCGCTGAGCCCCCAGGTCTGGGACTGGCTGGCCGGCGGCGCGGAGCAGGAGCGCACCCTGGCCGCCAACCGGGCGGCCTTCGAGCGGCAGGCCGTGGTGCCCCGGGTGCTCGCCGACGTCTCCGGCTGCGACACCTCCGCGACCCTGGTGACCAGCCGGTCGGCCCTGCCGGTGGCGGTGGCCCCGATCGCCTACCACCGGCTGTTCCACCCCGAGGGCGAACTCGCCTCGGCCCGGGCCGCCGCCGCGGCGGGGGTGCCGTTCACCGTCGGCACGCTCAGCAGCGTCGGCTTCGCGGAGCTGGCCGCGACCGGGGCCACGCTCTGGTTCCAGCTGTACTGGCTGCGCGACCGGGCCCGGCTGCTCGACCTGGTCGCGGCCGCCGAGGCGGCGGGCAGCGAGTGCCTGGTCGTCACCGCCGACGTGCCGTACATGGGCCGCCGGCTGCGCGACGCCCGCAACGCCTTCGCCCTGCCCGGGGACGTCCGTGCGGCGCTGCTGGAGGGCGGCGCCGCCGGGCGGGCGCACCGGGCCACCGCCGAGGTCTCGGCGGTGGCCGCGCACACCGCCGAGCTGCTCTCCCCCGCCGTCACCTGGGCGGACCTCGGCTGGCTGCGCGAGCACACCCGGCTGCCGCTGGTGGTCAAGGGGGTGCTCGACCCGGCGGACGCCCTGCGGGCCGCCGAGCTGGGCGCCGCGGCCGTGGTGGTCTCCAACCACGGCGGCCGCCAACTCGACCGGGCGGTGCCCTCGTTGACGGCCCTGCCGGCCGTCGCCGAGGCGCTGGCCGGGCGGGACTGCCAGGTGCTGCTGGACAGCGGGGTGCGCGGCGGCGCGGACGTGCTCACCGCGCTGGCCCTCGGGGCGTCCGGGGTGCTGCTCGGCCGCCCGGCGATCTGGGGCCTGGCGGCCGCCGGTGAACCGGGCTGCGCCCGGGTGCTGGAGCTGCTGGCCGCCGAACTGCGGCACGCCCTCGGCCTGGCCGGCTGCGCCGACCTGACCGCAGCCGCCACCCTGCGCACCACCCCCCTGCCCTGCCCCGCCTGGAGCGCCCCGTGACCGTCACCGCCCCGCCGCACGAGCTGCGGCTGACCGACCTGCACCCCTCGCTCGCCGACCCGGCGATGACCTCGATGAACCTGCTCAACGAGATCTCGATCCGCTACCCGGAGGCGGTCTCCTTCGCGGCCGGCCGCCCGGCCGAGCAGTTCTTCGACCTGGACGCCGTCCACCGCTACCTGGACCGCTACACCGAGCACCTGCGCACCGAGCGCGGACTGTCCGAGGAGGCGGCCCGCCGCCAGGTGCTCCAGTACGGGCGGACCAAGGGGATCATCCACGAGCTGATCGCCGCGCACCTCGCGGTGGACGAGGGCATCGAGGTGCCGGCCGAGTCGATCGTGGTGACGGTCGGCTGCCAGGAGGCGATGTTCCTGGTGCTGCGGGCGCTGCGCCGCGGCCCCGAGGACGTGGTGCTGGCCGTCTCGCCCACCTATGTCGGGCTGACCGGCGCCGCCCTGCTGGCGGACCTGCCGGTGCGGCCGGTGACCGACGGCCCGGACGGGCTCGACCTGGCCGACCTGCGCCGGCAGCTGGCCGCCGCCCGGGCCGAGGGGCTGCGGCCCCGGGCGCTCTACCTGGTGCCGGACGTGGCCAACCCGAGCGGTGCCAGCCTGCCGCTGGAACTGCGCCGGGAGCTGCTGGAGCTGGCCGCCGAGGAGGACTTCCTGGTCCTGGAGGACAACCCGTACTGCGTGTTCGCGGGCGAGGAGCGGCTGCCCTCGCTCAAGGCGCTGGACACCGCACGGCGGGTGGTCCACCTCGGCTCCTTCGCCAAGACGGCCCTCCCGGGCGCCCGGGTCGGCTACCTGGTGGCGGACCAGCTGGTGGCGGACGGCGCGGGCGGCACCGGCCTGCTGGCCGACCTGCTCGGCATGATCAAGAGCATGACCACGGTGAACACCTCGCCGATCGCCCAGGCCGTGATCGGCGGCGCACTGCTCGCACACGGCCACAGCCTGCGGGCCGCCAACACCGAGGTCGCCGCGCTCTACCGGCGCAACCTCGCCCTGGTGCTGGCGGGCCTGGCCCGGCGCTTCCCGCCGGGCGGCGGGGTGACCTGGAACGAGCCGCGCGGCGGCTTCTTCCTGGTGCTCACGGTGCCGTGCGTGGTGGACGACGCCCTGCTGGAGCTCTCCGCCTCGCGGTACGGGGTGATCTGGACGCCGATGTCCCACTTCTACCCCGGCGAGGGCGGGGAGCGTCAACTGCGGCTCTCCGTCAGCCAGGTGGACCCGACGACCGTCGACCGGGGCCTGGACGGCCTGGCCGCCCTGCTCGCCGACAGCTCCTGACCCGGTAGCGGGGGGGGGGGGGGGGGGGGGGGGGGGGGAGGGCCCCGCCCTCCCCCCCCCCTCCCCTCCGCCCCCCCCCCCCCCCCCCCCCCCCCCCGCCTCCGTCCCGCTACGGGATCCGTCCCGCTACGGAATCGGTCCCGCTACGGGATCGCCACCGCCGTCCCGGAGACCCGCACCCGGGTGTCCTCCGCCCGCAGTTCGACCCGCAGCACGCCCGGGCGCCCGAGGTCCTCGCCCTGGTGCAGCGTCAGCACCGCCGGGGCGGTCACCGCGCCCAGCTCGCGCAGGTACGCGCCGAAGGCCGCCGCGGCCGCGCCGGTGGCCGGGTCCTCGACCACGCCGCCGACCGGGAACGGGTCGCGGACGTGGAACACCTCGGGAGCCTCGCGCCAGACCAGCTGCAGGGTGACCAGGTCACGGGCGTTCATGAACGCGGCCAGCCCGTCGAAGTCGTAGTCCAGCCGGGCCAGTCGGGAGCGGGTGCCGGCGGCCAGCACCAGGTGCCGGGCGCCCGCGTAGCCGATCCGCGGCGGCAGCGCCGGGTCCAGGTCGGCGGCCGACCAGCCGAGCAGCGCGAGCGCCTCCTCGACGTCCGCCGCCGACACCTCCTCGACCTTCGGCTCGACGCTGGTGAGCGTCGCCCGCAGGCCGTCGTCGCCGGGCTCGACCTCGACCGGGACGTCCCCGGCCGCGGTGCTGAACACGTACCGCCCCGGGCCGGACCGCCCGGCGACCGCGACGGCGGCGGCCACCGTCGCGTGCCCGCAGAACGGCACCTCCAGCAGCGGGCTGAAGTACCGCACGTGGTAGGCGCCTTGCTCGCCGCCCGGGGTCAGGAAGGCGGTCTCGGAGTACCCGACCTCGGCGGCGACGGCGAGCATCCGCTCGGCGGTCAGTCCGGTGGCGTCGAGCACCACGCCGGCGGGGTTGCCGCCCTCGGGGCGGTTCGAGAAGGCGGCGTAGCGGAGGATCTCAGGGGCGTCGTCGGTCATGACCGGACGAACGTGCTCCGGCTGCCCACTGTTCCCGTCGTTCCCGTCGTTCCCGTCGTTCCCGTCGTTCCCCCGTTCTCGCCGTTCTTGTCCGTCCCGCCATTCGTGCGGCACGGCGTTCACTCGGCGAGCGGCGAGTGCGCGAGGAGCAGGCGCTCCTCGGGCAGGCCGGTGATGTCGATGGTCACGCTCACGGCTGTGATCCTGCCATCCCCTCCGACCTGCTCCGCCGTCGTTTGACGCCATCCGTCAATCCACGCGACACGCGGCGCCACCTGGGCGGACCGTACCGGCCATGAGCCTGATCCAGGAGAAGTCCGTCCATGACGACGCCGCCGTCCGCACCCCCGAACCGCCCGCCCCGCCGACCGTCCCGCCGACCGGCACCGGCCGCGGCAACCCGTCCGCACTGCTGGGCCTGCTGACCGCCGCCGGCGGTCCCCGGTACGCGGCGGCCCTCGCCGTCGACGCGGTGGGCGGCGGCATGCTGTACCCGTTCCTGCTGCTGTACGGCGTCGGGGTGCTGCACCTGCACGCCGGGGCGGTCGGTCTGGCCCTGTCGGCCGGGATGGTCGCCGGGCTGGTGATGGTGCCGCTGACCGGCCGTTGGATCGACACCGGCGCCCGCACCCTGCCCGCGGCCGTCACCCTGGTGGTGCGGGCGGCGGGCGCGCTGGTCCTGCTCACCGCGGACGGGCTGCCGTTGTTCACCGCGGCGGCGGTGCTGTTCGGCATCGGCGGCCAGTCCTGGCCGGCCACCCACACCGCCGTGGTGAGCACCCTGACCGAGGGCCGGCTGCGGGACGCGGCGCTGGCCGCCGGGCGCTCGGTGCGCAACGCGGGCCTGGGCGCGGGCGCCCTGCTGGCGACGGTCGCGGTGGCCGGCGGGACGGACGTCATCCGGGTGCTGGCCGGGCTGACCGCCGTGGCCTGCCTGCTGGCCGCCGCGCTGGTGGCCTCGCTGCGGGTCCGGGCGCCGCAGACGGTGGTGGAGCGGGCCGAGGAGGCCGGAGACGGCGGCGAACCGCTGCGCCGGATCACCCTGTTGAGCCTGGCCAACCTGCCGTACGCGTTCTGCTTCGACGTGCTGGAGGTGGCGCTGCCCGCGCTGCTGGTGCTCCAGCTGCACGCCTCCGCGGCCTGGTCCTCGGGCCTGTTCGTGGGCAACACCGTGCTGGTGATCGCACTGCAGCTGGCGCTGGTGCTGCGGTTGGCGAAGCGCTCCCGGCAGTCGGTGCTGGCGGCCGCGGGGGCGGCGCTGAGCCTGTCGTACCTGGGTTTCTGGGCGGCCGGGTCGCTGGGCGGGGTCCCGGGCACGGTGGGCATCGTGCTGGTGTCCGTGCTGTACACGCTCGGCGAGATCCTCTACTCCGGCTCCGGCACGGCCCTGGTGACGGCCATCGCGCCGCCGCACCTGCTGGGGCGGGCGGTGGCCCGCTGGGAGCTGTCGATGGGGGTCGGCCGGGCGGCGGCTCCGGCCGTGCTGACGGCGCTGCTGGCCGCGGGGCCGGGTCTGCTGTGGGGCGGGCTCGCGGTGACCACGGCGGTCGGGGCGCTGGCGGTGCTGCGGCTGGCGCGGACGGAGGAGCAGGACCTCCCGATGGGATGATCGTCCGCATGGCCCTGACCTCCGGGCACGCCGGTGGCCGGAGGTGCCGCCGTCGGCTCCTCCGGCCACTTCGTCAGCTCAGGCGCTCAGGCGCGGGACGGTCCGTCAGGCGCGCCCTCCGTGCAGGCCGGGCACCGGGGTGCGGTCGGTGTTCGGACCCCACGGGTGGTCCGGCGGGTCGCACGGATCCGGCGGGCACGGATCCGGCGGGCACGGCTCCGGCGGACACTTCCTGCTGTCCGCGACCGTGATCTCCACGCACGGGCAGTCCTTGGTCAGTTCGACCGTGGACACCGCGTCCTGCGGCAGCTCGTACCCGGGGGGAGCGACGACCTCCTGCCAGTAGTACGTCCCCAGCGGGAGGTTGTCCGCCGAGCACACGCCGTTGACGTCGGTCGCACACAGCGGGCCGACCGCCGTGTCCGCGTCGGCCCCGGTGGTCTGCAGACCGGGCACGCCGTTGGTCTCCCGCCACAGCTGGAAGACGGCTCCGGCCAACGGCTTGCCCGTCTCGGCGTCCACCTTGGTGACGGTGGTCTTCCCGGTCTGCGCGGCCGTCTTGGCGTCCTTGACGGTGACCGGGATGTTCTGGCCGTTGGTGTCCAGCACCACCGTCGTCACCGGCTGCTGCGGCAGGTCGTACCCGGCCGGGGCCGCCGTCTCCTGCCAGTAGTACGTCCCCAGCGGCAGGCCGTCGGCCGAACAGACGCCCGAGGCGGGCGTGGTGCAGGCCGAGCCGACCGCCGTGTCCGGATTGGCCCCGGTGGTCTGCAACCCCGCGACCCCGTTGGTCTCCCGCCACAACTGGAAGGTGGCGCCCGCCAGCGGCTGCCCGGTCGCGGAGTCCACCTTCGTCACCGAGGTGGTACCGGTCGGGGCGACGGTCCGGGTGTCCTGGACGGTGACCGGGACGGTCTGCCCGTTGGTGTCCAGCACCACGGTCGTCACGTTCAGGTCCGGCAGCTCGTAGCCGTTCGGCGCGGAGACCTCCTGCCAGTAGTAGGTGCCCAGCGGCAGGCCCTGCGCCGAGCAGAGACCGTCCGCCCCCGTGGTGCAGGGCGAGCCGACCGCCGTGTCCGGGTTGGCCCCGGTGGTCTGCAGGCCGGACACGCCGTTGGTCTCCCGCCACAGCTGGAAGACCGCACCCGCCAAGGGCTGCCCGGTGGCGGAGTCGACCTTGGTGACGGTCGTGGCGGCGGTCGGGGCCGTCGTCCTGGTGTCGGCCACCGTCACCCCGACGTTCTGCCCGTTGGTGTTGAGCACGACCTCGGTCACATTGAGCTGCGGCAGGTCGTACCCGGCCGGCGCCGCCGTCTCCTGCCAGTAGTACGTCCCCAGCGGCAGGCCGGTCGCCGAGCAGACGCCCGAGGCGGGCGTGGTGCAGGGCGAGCCGACCGCCGTGTCCGGGTTGGCACCCGTGGTCTGCAGCCCCGCGACCCCGTTGGTCTCCCGCCACAGCTGGAAGGTGGCGCCCGCCAGCGGCTGGGAGGTCGCCGAGTCGACCTTGGTGACACTGGTCGACGCGGTCTCCACCACCGGCGACTTGGTGTCGGCCACGGTGACCGGGACGGTCTGGCCGTTGGTGTCCAGCACCACCGTCGTCACCGGCTGCTGCGGCAGGTCGTAGCCGGGCGGGGCCGCCGTCTCCTGCCAGTAGTACGTCCCCAGCGGCAGGTCGCCGACGGTGCAGACGCCGTCCGCCCCGGTGGTGCAGGGGGCGCCGACCTTGCTGTCCGGGGTGGTGCCCGAGGTCTGCAGCCCGGCGACCCCGTTGGTCTCCCGCCACAGCTGGAAGGTGGCGCCGGCGAGCGGCTGGGAGGTCGCCGAGTCGACCTTGGTCACGCTGGTCGACGCGGTCGGGACCGGCGGGTTGCCGCAGTCGGGCAGGTCGCCGTTGAACGGGTAGGCGTGGAACTCGGTGCCGGTCATGCCCGAACCGGAGTTGTGCAGCAGCGAACCGGTGGTGAAGAAGCGCCCGTTCAGGCCGGGCAGGTTCATCGTGCTGGTGCTGGCCGGGTTGCCGACCAGCACACTGCCCTGGAACTGCCCGGAGCCCGTGAGGGTGACGGTGCTCGCGGTCGGGAAGTTCCACAGCAGACGGGGGCGCAGCTGGTTCCACGGGTCGTTGTCGTCGAAGCTGCCGCTGTAGGTGTTGACGGTGCGGGCACCGCCGACCAGGTTGACCAGCACCGTCGCGTTCGCCGGGATCCCGGTGAAGGCGACGCCCTGGGTGGAGCCGCCGTTGCCGACCAGGTCGAAGTCGACGTTGAAGACCTGGAGCGCGGAGCTGCCGTCGCCGGTGAACAGGGTCTGGTAGCCCTGGTTGACGGCCGTCCCGGTGGCCGGGCGGGGTGTGCCGACCCCGGCGTAGCACTCGCTCGCCGACTGCAGTTGGCCGCGCAGCGGCGCGTAGGCGGCGACGGCCTGGGAGTCCTGGACCGTCGTCCCGGTGATGGTGCCGGTGGCGGTGCCCGCGTAGCGGACCACGCCGCCGTCCGCGAGGAGCCGCTGGCCCGGGGCGACGGTGACGTTGCCGCCGGCGGTGAGGAAGTCCGCACCGTCGGGCGGGGGCACCCGCGAGCCGACGCCGGCGATGCCGACGTTGTAGCCGGAGCTGGCGCCGGCGGCCTTGTTCTGGTTGAAGCTGCCGAGGGTCACCACGTGGCCCTCGGCCTCGGCGGCCGAGCCGGCGACGTTGAAGTCACCGCCGACGAAGATGTTGATCCCGGCATCGCGGCCCGCGAAGGGGCCGTTGTTGACCGGGGGGAAGGTCGCCGGGCAGTCCGCGCCCAGGCAGGGCCCGAGCCCGCCCGGAAGGCCGGCCGCCGCGGCCTGGGTGGGTGCGACGAGTGAGATGGCGAAGGGTACGAGCGTCAAGGCCAGGGCGGAACTCATCGCCTTGCCTAGTCGGCGTCTCCAGCCGACGGGTGGTACCGCCGGTCTCTGACTGGGCTTCACCTCGGTCCTCTCATGACGTGAACACGATGGGGCCCTGGAAGTCTGCTGGGGCGGGGTCCGGGCGACGGACGACGCGCACGGGGTGTCGCCCGAGCACGGGGCGGAGAGCACCCGATCGGCAGCACCCGTCGACGCTCCGGATGCGCGCCGGTTCCCCGGCAGGGATCCTGGCGACGAGGCGTGCCCGGCCCGAGGAAGGATCCGTACGCATGAGCGCTCTCGACTTCGAGATCATCGACGCCCCCGACAGCTCGCTCAACAAGACCGCCGTCCTGGTCACCGGGCCGAACGACGCCCTGCTGGTGGACGCCGGGTTCACCCGCTCCGACGGGCGCCGGCTGGTCGAGCGGGTGCGCGCCAGCGGCAAGCGGCTGACCACCGTCTTCGTCAGCCACGGCGACCCGGACTTCTACTTCGGCGCCCAGGAGATCCAGGACGCCTTCCCCCGCGCACGCTTCCTGGCCACCGCCTCGACCGTCCAGCACATCCAGGACACCTACGAGGACAAGCTGCGCGCCTGGTCGCACCTGGGCCCCGAGCTGCCGACCCGGCTGGTCCGGCCGGAGGTGCTGACCGGGGACGAGATCGTCTTCGAGGGCCACCGGTTCGAACTGCGCGGCGCCGACTTCCACCTCCCCGACCGGCACTACCTGTGGCAGCACCACCACCGCGCGGTGCTCGGCGGGGTGCTGCTCTTCGAGGGCCTGCACGTGTGGACGGCCGACACCCCGACCGCCGCCCAACGGGCCGCCTGGATCGACCTGTTGGACGGCATGGAGGCGCTCCGCCCGACCTGGCTGGCGGCCGGCCACCGGGTCGCCGACGCGCCCACCGACCTCAACGCCCTCGACCACACCCGCGCCTACCTGCGGGCCTTCGAGACCGAGCTGGGCCGGGCCGCGGACGCCGCCGCCGCGAAGGAGGCGCTGGAGCGGCGCTTCCCGGACCTCGGGCTGCGGATCGCCGTCGACATCGGCACCAAGGTCGCCATGGGCGAGATGGTGTGGGGGTGAGCGCGCGGTGATCGAGATCCCCAGGGACGTGGCCGGCTTCGCCGAGTCCGCCTCCCCCGCCGACGTGGTGCGCCGCCAGTACCTGGCCTCCGCCCGGGGCGACCTGGCCGCGTTGCGCAGCACCCTCGCCGACGACGTCGAGTGGACCGAGATGGCCGGCTTCCCGCTGGCCGGCACCTACCGCACGCCGAAGGGCGTCACCGCCAACGTGATGGAGCGGCTGGCCGCCGAGTGGGACAACTGGACGGCACACGACGACCTGTACGTGGTGGACGGCGAGAACGTGGTGGTGCTGGCCCGCTACACGGCCGTCCACAAGGCCACCGGACGACCGCTCGCGGTCCGGGTCGCCCACCACTTCGTCGTGCGCGGCGGCCGGATCGTCCGCTTCGAGCAGTTCACCGACACCGCGCTGGTCAGGGAGGCGGCGACGCCGTGAGGCCCCCGTTCACCCGTACGGGCGAGCGCGGCGCGGCGCGCCCGGCGCGGTCTCGACACACCACCCGTTCGGCGGCAGGCTGACCCCGGATCGTCGACGGAGAGCAAGGAGTCGGGCAATGGCGGGCAGCGAACGGCCGATCGTGATCGTCGGAGCCTCCCTGGGCGGCGCCAAGGCGGCCGAGGCCCTGCGCGGGGCCGGGTACCGGGGCGGCATCGTGCTGATCGGCGAGGAGCACGAGCGCCCGTACGAGCGCCCGCCGCTGTCCAAGGGCTACCTGCTCGGCAAGGAGGCCCGGGAGAAGATCCACGTCCACCCGCCGCAGTGGTACGCCGAGCACGACGTCACGCTGCGGCTCGGCACCCCGGTCGTCGCGATCGACCCGGCCGCCCGCACCGTGACCCTCGCCGACGACGGCGAAATCGGCTACCACAAGCTGCTGTTGACCACCGGCTCGGTGCCGCGCCGGCTGCCGGTGCCCGGCGCGGACCAGGACGGCGTGCTCTATCTGCGCCGGGTCGAGGACAGCGACCGGATCAAGGCCGTACTGCGGCCGGGCGCCCGGATCGCGGTTGTCGGCGCCGGCTGGATCGGCCTGGAGGTGGCGGCCGCGGCCCGCGCGGCGGGCGCCGAGGTCACCGTCCTGGAGTCGATGGAGCTGCCGCTGCTGCGGGTGCTCGGACGCGAGGTCGCCCAGGTCTTCGCGGACCTCCACCGCGACCACGGCGTGGACCTGCGCTTCGGCGTGCAGGTCGCCGAACTGACCGGCGCCGACGGCACGGTGACCGGCGTGCGGCTCGACGACGGCACCGAGCTGGCGGCCGACGCCGTGGTGGTCGGCATCGGCATCTCCCCCGCCACCGCGCTGGCCGAGGCCGCCGGGCTGGAGGTGGACAACGGCATCAAGACCGACCAGCACCTGCGCACCTCGGACCCGGACGTCTACGCGGCCGGCGACGTCGCCAACGCCTACCACCCGCTGTTCGACCGGCACCTGCGGGTCGAGCACTGGGCCAACGCCCTCAACCAGCCGCAGACCGCCGCCCGGGCCCTGCTGGGGCAGCCGGACGCCGTCTACGACCGGGTCCCGTACTTCTTCTCGGACCAGTACGACGTGGGCCTGGAGTACGTCGGCTACGTCGAACCCGACGGCTACGACCGGGTGGTGTTCCGGGGCGACCCGGCCACCCGGGAGTTCATCGCCTTCTGGCTGTCCGGGGGCCGGGTGCTCGCCGGCATGAACGTCAACGTGTGGGACGTCACCGACCCGATCCGCGAACTGGTGCGCTCGGGGCGGACGGTGGACGTGGACCGGCTAGCCGACCCGAACGTCCCGCTGGGGGACATCTAGGCGGCGGGGCGGCGGGGTGTGGGTTTGCCGTCGGCGGCCACGGCCGTCGAACGCTGGAGGGAGTGCAGGATGGCCAGGCCCTGGCTGACGATGCCGGCCGCCATCTGGTTGACGCCGTCGCTGCCGTTGAGGACGGTGAGTTCGGCTCCGGACATGCCCCGGGCGGCCGCGTCCGCGAGGAGCGGGAGGTTCTCCACGATCCGGTTGGCGGCGATGAGCTCCTGGTTTCCGCCGCGCAGGGATTCGGCCCGGGCGGTGTTGGCGTCCGCCTGTGCCTGGGCGAGGGCCCGCTCGCTGTAGGCGCTGCCGTCCGCCTCGAACTTCACCCGGTCCCGGGCGGCTTCGGCCAGCGTCCGCTGCCGGTACGCCTCCGCGTCCGCCGGGCGCCGTACCTCGGCCTCCAACTGCTGCGCCGCCAGCGCGGCCCGGCGCTGGGCGAGGGCGGTCTGCTCCTCGATGACGTCCTGGGAGGCCCGGGCCTCGGCGAGCGGGCCCGCCTGGGCGGCGCGCGCCCTGGACTGCTCCGTCTCGGCGAGGAAGCCGGCCCGCTTGATCGCGGTGTCGCGCTCGTACTCGGCTTTCAGGGCGGCCGCCTGCTGCTCCCGTTCGGTGGCCTCCTGGTCGGCCTTGGCCTGGGCGATCCGGGCCTGGCTGGCGACCGCCGCCACGTGCGGCGCGGCCAGGTTGTCGATGTAGCCGGTCGAGTCCTCGATCTCCTGGATCTGCAGCGCGTCGACCACGATGCCCAGCTTCTCCATCTCGCCGTGGCTGCCCGCCATCACCTCCTGGGCGACCCTGCTGCGTTCCCGGATGATCTGCTCCACGGTCAGCCCGCCGATGATCGACCGCAGGTGGCCGGCGAAGATCCGGCCGACGAGTTCCTCCATCTGCTCCTGTTCCGAGAGGAAGCGACGGGCGGCGTTGGCGATCGACACGGCGTCGTCGCCGACCTTGAACACGCAGACCGCGCGCACGGTGAGCCGGATCCCCTGCTGAGTGACGCAGTCCTCGGCGATCTCCGCCTCCCGAAGGGCCAGGGAGAGCATCCGGACCTTCTGCTTGACCGGCAGGACCAGGCTGCCGTGGCCGGTGACGATGCGGAACTGGGTGTCCTGCGCCTGGTGCTTGGAACCGGATATCAGCATCGCCTCGTTGGGCGCGGGAACGTGCCAGAAGAACATGATCGACCACCTGACCTGTTGGGCCACCTGACCTGTTGGGGCTGTGACGCGCGGCTACGACGGCAGTAGCTCGACGATGACCGAGCGGGCCGAGAGCGCGTCCACCACGACCACCCGGACGTCCCGGCCGACCGGCTCCGAGCACCAGGCCGCGAACACCTCCGAACCGCCCCTCAGGGCCACCAGCACCTCGCCCGGACCGTCCAGCGGAATGGGCACCGTCACCTTGCCGACGGCCCCGATCGGGCTCTGCCACGAGTCATCGGCCGGGGAGATCCGCTCACGCGCCACCGGCGCCTCCGCTCACCAGGTCCGCCGCACCCGAGACGCTTTCCACGGTACTCCGACCGCGGGCCGGCGCCCGCAGTGGACCGAGCCGCTGCTGAGCGTCAGGACCGCCCGCACTCGGCGATACTGGGGTCCGAGGGGAAGTCTCGGGGCTGGTACTTCGGGCTGGGAGGCACGCGGTGGGTGGGACGGCCGGGTTCGCCGTGGTGGTGTTCGGGGCGTTGGGCGGTGTGGTCGCCTACCTCGCCGGAGTGGTCGGGCTGCGCGAACTGCGCCGGCTGCGCCGGGTCGGGGTGCCGGTCCCGGCGCTGGTGCGGTCCCGCGTCGCGACCCCGGAGGACCGGGCGCTGCCGCCGCGGCCGCTGCTCCAGTTCGAGACCGCGGACGGCCGGGTGGTCGAGGTGTTCTCGCCCGTCCCGTCCACCGCCCGCCACCCCATGCCCGACGGCGGCTACGTCCCGGTGCGCTACGACCCGGCGGACCCCCGGCAGGTGCTGGTGGACGGGCGGGAGCGGGTGCGGCTGGAGTACGGCTTCGTCGCCCTGGGGCTGCTGATGGTGCTGGCCTCGATCACCCTCGGTGCCGCCGTGCTGTGAGCCCCCGCCACCGGCCCGCCGGCCCGTCCGACGTGCACGGGCCCCCGGGCCTCAGGCCGTCGCCGCAGCGGTGGTCGCGGCCGCCGTCGCGGCGATCACGGCGGCCATGGTGACCTGCATGTTCCGGATCGCCTCGCGGACGGAGTCGCCCGCCCAGTCGCCCGCGGCGATCTCGGCGAAGCGCGGCTCGACCTGCTTGCGCGGCAGGTCGGGGAAGGCCAGCCGGTGCAGCCTGGCCGAGTGCAGCAGGGCGATCAGCGCGGCGGTGCGCAGCTCCGGCTCGGCGCCGTCCAGGACGACGGCCGTCAGGCGCTCGCGCAGCGCGCGCTCCACGCTGCCGTCCGCCTCCGGGTAGAGCCGGACCGGGAAGATGCCGAGGACGCGGCGCCGCTCCTCGGTGACCAGGCCGCGGTCGCAGAGCCGCAGTTCGGTGTCCCGGAGCACGGTGGCCCGGTCCTTGGTGAGCCAGTCCGCGGCCTTGGCCCGGCCCGGGCGCCGCCCGCCGATCCACTCGTCGAGGCGTTCCAGCCGGCCGTCCAGCAGCGGGTCACCGGTCGGGGTGCGGTCGACCACGGTGAGCCGGCCGTCGGCCACCTCGACGCGTCCGGCCAGCACCAGTTCGGCGAGCAGGCCACCGGTGGCGGCCCAGGCGGTGCTCGCGCCCTCCTTCGGTGCGCCGGTCCGGTCGTCCAGCGAGAGCAGCACCAGCTCCTCGGCGAGCGTGACGTGCATCGGGGGTCCTTCCTCTCTCATCGCCCGTCGGCCCTCATCGGCGCGGAGCGGCTCTCATGATCGCAGGGCCTCGACCAGGCGCCGGGCCCGGGTGTCCTCCGCCAGCAGCACCCTCAGCAGCGGCTCGGCGCCGCCGTCCGCCGCGCCGCCGGACAGGTAGGCCTCGACCGAGCGCGGGTCGGCGGGCAGCGTCACCTGTCCGGCGTCGAGGGCTGCGTGTGCCCGGGCGTGGTCGAGGCCGAGCCCGGCGAGCAGCTCACCGGCGTTCGCCTCCGGCGCCAACTCCGGCTCCTGCCTCGCCACTTCGTGGAGCGCGAGGAGGGCCAGCAGGACGTGCTCGGTGCCGGGCGTGCGGCGGCCGAGGCGCTCGGCCTGGGCGTCTGCCTCCAGCCGGATCCAGGCCGACCGCCCGGCCGACCCCGGCGACAGCAGCCGCTTCCAGCGCGGGGCGCGGTGGGCGCGGCGGGCGAGCAGCGCCTCCCGGGTCGGGCGCAGCAGGGCGGCGGGGCCGCCGTCCGGCCCGTCGGCACCGCCCGTTCCGTCGGCGCCCGTTCCGCCCTGCGCTTGCCGGTTCGACTCCAGCTCGGTCGTCTCCAGCTCGGTCGTCTCCATCGGGCCCCTCCCACGGATGCGGCTTTGCCTGAACGATACGCCCACTTTGCTCGTCTTTTGCAATTTTCCCGCGCATCAGGAAGGCGTCAGGATCGACCCGGGCGCGGAGCCGGGCACCGCCGCACCGAAGGCGATCTTTCCCGCCCATGAGAAAGTCATTCCTGTGATCGTCATACCCAGCCCGGTGCAGCGACGGCCCGGGCGCCTCACCGCCGTCGCCGTGCTGGCCGCCGTCCTCGCCCTGACCGCCTGCGGCACACAGCGCGCCACCCAGCCGACGGCGGCCGCGCCGACCACCCCGACCAGCACGGACGTCCCGAGCGCCACACCGTACGCGGAACCCGGGGCCGGCGACGGCGCGCCGCACTACCGAGAGAACAACGGCTCCCGGATCGCGCGCGACCTGTCCCCCGCCGCCGAGCAGGAGGCCCGCCGGGAGGCCAACCGCATCGAGCCCGTCCTCAAGGGGCTCTGGGAATCCGGCACCTGGGACCCGGCGAGCGTGCGCACCGCACTGCTCCGGCTCGGGTACCCGTCGGAGGACGCCAGGCCGAACACCACGCAGGCCGTCGGCGCGCTCACCGTGCGGCCGGGCGAGCCGCGCTTCACGAGCGAGCGGGGCTACGTCACCCCCGAGGGCGCCTCGATCAGCCTCCGGGTCCGCCCCGACGCCTGCGTCATCGGGTTCGTGCAGCCGACCAACTACCAGGTGCGGACGAGCGGCCCGTACCCCGAGACCGGCTGCTTCGAGCCGCCGTTCGCGCACTGAGCCCGTCGGCGGAAGCCTCGGCGACGCTCCGTTGTTGCTACCGGGTGGACCCGGACCTCCGTAAGGGGTGAGCACCCATGGCCGACACCATCCCCGGCCCCGGCCCCGAGCGCGCGCCCGGGGCGGAGGCACCGCTGGACGCCTACTCGCGGATCGTCACCTCCGTGGCCGCCGCCGTGACGCCGCGGGTCGCGGCCCTGCACGTCCCCCGGCGCGGCCGGGACGGCTGGTTCAGCACCGCGCTCGGCTCGGCCGTGGTCTTCACCGAGGACGGCTTCCTGCTCACCAACGCCCACGTCGTCGGCCACGCCGACGCCGGCACGCTGGCCTTCGCCGACGGCACCACCGCGCCCTTCCACACCATCGGCGCCGACCCGCTCTCCGACCTCGCGGTACTGCGCGCCGACGGCCCGACCCCCTCGCCGGTGGCGCTCGGCGAGGCCACCGCGCTGCGGGTCGGGCAGCTGGTCGTCGCCGTCGGCAACCCGCTCGGCCTGGCCGGGACGGTCACCGCGGGCGTGGTCAGCGCGCTCGGCCGCTCGCTGCCCGCCCGGGCCGGCAGCGCCGTACGGATCATCGACGACGTGATCCAGACCGACGCCGCGCTCAACCCCGGCAACTCCGGCGGCGCGCTCACCACCGCCGACGGCGAGGTGGTCGGCATCACCACGGCGGTGGCCGGGAACGGGCTGGGCCTGGCGGTGCCGATCAACGCCACCAGCCGGCGGATCATCGCCGCCCTGCTCGCCGACGGCCGGATCCGCCGCGCCTACCTGGGCCTGGCCGGGGTCCCGGCCCCGCTGCCGCCCGCAATGCGCGAGCGCACCGGGCAGCGCACCGGCCTGCGGATCGTCGAGGTGGTCCCCGACTCCCCGGCCGCGCACTCCGGCCTGCTCGAGGGCGACCTGCTGATCACCGCCGCCGCCGAACCCATGGGCAGCGCCCAGGCCCTCCAGCGGCTGATGCTCGCGGACGCCATCGGCCGCCCGCTGCCGCTCACCGCCCTGCGCGGCGGGGCCCTGGTCGACGTGATCGCCGTCCCGGCCGAACTCCCCACCGAGGACTGACCGACCACCCACCGGCGTGGGTCTTTGACGGTCCGTCACCACTACTGCTGGGGTGAGCGCATGGACCCCATCGAACGCATCCGGCAGGCGATCACCCACGAGCGGGAGGAGTGGCACGCCTGGCTCGCCGGGCTGCGGGCCGGCCGGGCGCCGGCACCCCAGGGGCGGATCCGGCACGTCTTCGTCCTCGTCCTGGAGAACCGCTCGTTCGACCACATGCTGGGGGTGTCGACCGGCACGGTGGCCGCCGGCAGCCGCCGCCACGGCGTCGGCACGGACGCGGTGACCGGCGCGCCGACCACCGTCGACGGCCCCGACACCCGCGCGGGCAACCACCACGCGGGCAAGGACTACCCCGTCCGGATCGGCGCGCCCTTCGCCCTGCCCGTCGACCCGCCGCACGAGTTCTGCGACGTCCAGCTCCAGCTCGCCTCGACCGCCATCACCGGCCGTCCGCACGACGACCGGTGCGCCTACGACGGCACCTACCCGCCGATCACCCTGGACGGCTTCGTCGACAACTACGTCAACGAGGCGACGGTGAAGCAGAACGCCGAGGCCCTCGCCGACCCCGGCGCCGTCATGGCCTGCTTCACCGCCGAACAGCTCCCCGTCCTCAGCACCCTGGCCCGCGAGTTCGCCGTCTGCGACCGCTGGTTCTCCGCCCTGCCCGGGCCGACCTGGCCCAACCGCTTCTTCCTGCACGCGGCGAGCTCCGCCGGCCTCGACCACAGCCCCGACCCGGTCGACACCGTCCGGTCGCGGCTGAGCGGCTACACGTTCGAACGCGGGACGCTCTACGAAGCCCTGGACGGCAAGGGCCTCCCGTGGCGCGTCTACGCCGGCGACGCGCTCCCCCAGGTCAGCGCGCTCGCCGGGATGGACCTGCTGACGACGCTGGAGCACTACCACCACCTCGACGACCTGACGGAACACCTCCAGGACCCCGCGTACCCGGCCGCCTACACCTTCATCGAACCGAACTACGGCCACGTCCTCACCCACGGCGGTGACTTCCGCTGCGGCAACAGCCAGCACCCGCTCGGCGACGTGACCGACGGCGAGGCGCTGATCAAGTCCGTCTACGAGGGGCTGCGGCGCTCACCGCTCTGGGAGTCCAGCCTGCTCGTCATCACCTACGACGAGCACGGCGGCTTCTACGACCACGTGCCGCCACCCACCGCCGTCCCGCCGGGCGACCGCACCGACCCGGAGCACAGTGCCCACGGCTTCCGCTTCGACCGGCTCGGCGTCCGGGTGCCCGCCGTCGTCGTCTCCCCGTGGGTCCCGGCCGCCGCACCCGGCGGCACGGGCGGGCGGAACTGCAACCTGATCGACCACACCCAGTACGACCACGGCTCGCTGCTCGCCACCGTCGAGCGACTGTTCGGACTGGCCCCGCTCACCGACCGCGACGCCCGGGCGAACGACTTCCTCCACCTGCTCTCCGCCGACGCCCCGCGCGAGGCGCCCCGCACCCTGCCCGACCCGGCCGAGTCGGGTGTGTCCTGGAAGGCGGAGGCCACCGGCCCGGCCGATCCCGGCCGGCCCGTCACGGCGACGCTGCGCGGGTTCGTCGAGACGGCCGCGATCCAGGAAGCGCGCCTGCACCCGCAGGGGCACGACCGGATCCGCCGGCGGGCCGCCGGGATCGGAACGGTGGCCGACGCCGAGCGGTACCTCGCGGACATCGCCGGACAACTCGGCCGGGCCGGGCTGCGCATCGCCCGGCCGCCCCAGGACTGACCCCACCGACTCCACCATCGTGGCGGACGGCTGCGCGGGCAGGCCGAGCCCGACAGGTGCCCCGCAGCGAGGTCGGACACCGAGTGCGGGGAAAGGCCTCCAGTACCTGTCCTAGGCGCCCGGCGCGCGCCGCATCGTCCAGAGGGTCGGGCCGTCGGCCGGCAGCCGGACCTCCTCCAGCACCTCGAAGCCGAAGTGCCGGTAGACGGCGAGGTTCTCCCGCTTGGAGGACTCCAGGTGGACCGGCAGGCCCGCGGCGTCCGCCCGGGCCAGGCCGGCGCGCAGCAGTGCAGCGCCCTGGCCGCGGCCCTGGGCGGCCGGGTCGGTGCCGAGCAGCGCCAGGTACCAGTGCGCCTCCTGCGGCGCGGTCGCGGCGGCCGCCGCCACGCACTCCCGGAACCAGCCGGCCCGGTCGCCGAGCAGCGCGGCCA
Source organism: Kitasatospora sp. NPDC029367 (assembly GCF_055569135.1). Classification (NCBI taxonomy): domain Bacteria; kingdom Bacillati; phylum Actinomycetota; class Actinomycetes; order Kitasatosporales; family Streptomycetaceae; genus Kitasatospora; species Kitasatospora sp. NPDC029367. The sequence continues at coordinate 40,492 of NZ_JBVHYH010000010.1, read as the reverse complement.
GTTCCCGGATCGCCCCCTCGTCCGGCACGGCCTTCTCCTGGGCCTCCGGCCCGACCCAGATCGCGGCCGCGTGCCCGGTGCGCTCGCACACCCCGTACGGCAGGTACTGCCGGGTGAGCAGTATGTCGAAGTAGCCGACCAGCGCGGCCGGTCGGGCGGCCTCCTCGGGGAAGAACCAGCACATCATCGGGTCGTCGCCGAAGGCCCGGGCCAGCAGCCGGGCGGTCGGCCCGACGTCCTCGCCCGTGATGCTCGTCGGCCGGTCCGCGTTCGTCATCCGCATACGGACATCCTCCGCGCCCTTATCCCGGGCCACCAGGGTGGGGGGGGCACCAACTCGGCCACGACGAGCGGGACATGACGGTGCGCGGGGGTGGCGGGGGGGGGGGGGGGGGGGGGGGGGGGGGGGGGGGGGGGGGGGGGGGGGGGGGGCGAAGGGGGGGGGGGGGGGGAGGACTCCCCTATCTTCCCTCCCTTCCTCCCG
>NZ_JBVHYH010000010.1:569-39998 GCF_055569135.1 Kitasatospora sp. NPDC029367 | reverse complement strand
CGAACGCTCAAAGGACGGGGGTGTGTTTTGGGTTGGGGCTTCCCCTGCCCTCCCCCCCCCCCCCCCCCCCCCCCCCCCCCCCCCCCCCCCCCCCCCCCCCGGGGCGCCGGGGCGCCCAGCCTTCACCTGTCTTCCACCGGTCGCCGCGGGCTCCGGAGTACCGGCCGGGGCCCGGGGGTTCGGCGGCAGCCCGTCCCCGTGCGGGGGCGGGCCGTCCACGGGCGCCTCAGACCGTACGGTCCAGGCGCAGCAGCGCCACCCGCACACGGCGCCGGGGCAGCGCCGCGGGCAGCGGGAGCAGCAGTGCGGCGGCGGTGAACGCCGCGTAGTGCCAGGTCTCGGGCCAGGTGCCGGACCAGCCGAGCTCGGCGTGCCGGTGCTCGGCGAAGGCATTGCAGCACAGCCAGGCGGCCAGGCCGACCAGCGGCGCGGCCCACGGGCGGGAGAAGTGCCCGACCAGTACGCACAGCGCCAGGTAGGCGGCGAGCGCGGGCGCCCCGGAGTGCAGGGCGCCGACCCGGCCGAGGGCGAGCGCGAGCAGTCCGCCGCCGAGCAGGGCGATGGTGCCCGAGGTGCCGGGCGCCGGCCGGTCCAGCACCGGACGGAAGCGGGCGCCGCCGGGGCGCGCCGAGTACATCCGCACCCGTCAGCGGCCCTTCGCCGCGAGCGGTTCGGGCGCCGGGGCGACCGTCAGGTGCCAGCGGGTGCGGCGGTGGAGCGCCTCCAGGTCGTGCAGCAGCTCGGGCACCGGGACGACGAGGACGGGGCAGCCGGCCCGGCGGGCGCAGTACGCGGACACCGACCGCCGCAGCCGGCGGCGCAGCGGGCCGCCGCTGCGGCCGAGCACCAGCAGGTCGTCCGGTCGGTCGGCGACGTGCGCCAGGGCGGGGCCGGTCTCGCCGCGGATCACCACGGGCTGCATCGGCACGTCGGGGCCGTCCGCGCCGAAGGCCGCCGCCAGGGCTTCGTCCAGGCGCCGCTCGGCGGCCTCCCGCACGGCGGCGAGCAGCGGCGGGCAGGGCGAGCGGCGGTAGCCGTGCTCGCCGCCCGGGGGCTCCCAGGCGAGCACCGGCCACAGCACCGCACCGCGGTCGCGGGCCTCGGCCAGGCCGCGGTGCAGCGCGGCCAGACTGCCCAGTGACCCGCTGACCCCGACCACCACCCTGGGTGCCGTGCCGTTCTGGTGCCGCCCGTCGCCGTGCATGATCCGTCCTCGTGTGGTTCGGTCCTTCGTCACTGCCCACCCAATCGCCTCCCGGCCGCCCGCCCGGCCCTTGTTGACGCCTCCCTGACGCCCCGGGCGGCGTTCCGTACGCACTCCATACACGGACCGGCGCGCCACCCTGCGGTGCGCTCTCCGGTGCGCCCTCCGGGGGCAACCCGGTCGTTCCGGGCGAGGCGCGCGCCTCGGACGGTTATGCATCAGGAATGAAAATCACCCTTCGCGCCGCCCTCGGCGTCCCGCTGATGACCGCCGCCGCCCTGGCCCTGACCTCCGTTCCGGCCACCGCGGCCACCGGGGACCTGGCCATCAACGGCACCACCCAGACCGATCCCTCGGGGTGCTACGCCCTGGACGGGACCGCCAGCGTCGTCGACAACCTCACCGACCGGGCGGCGGAGATCCACTCCGGCGCGGACTGCACCGGAGAGGTCGTCGAGGTGATCGCCGCCGGTGACGACAGCCGCGTCACCGGGGCGCAGAGCCTCTTCATCCCCTGACCCGGTTCGCCCCCCGAGCGGCCGGTGGCACCACGATCGGATGGTGCTATCGTCAATAGCACCATGTTGCTGAAGCTGGACCTTGGCGACGCCCGCCCCCTGCACGAGCAGGTGGCGGGCGCGATCAGACGGGCCGTCGCGGAGGGCGAGTGCGCCCCCGGCGACAAGCTGCCGCCCGCCCGGGAGCTGTCCCGGGCCCTCGGCGTGAACACCAACACCGTGCTGCGCGGGCTGCGCGCCCTGCGCGACGAGGGGGTGCTGGAGTTCCGCCGGGGCCGCGGCATCACGGTCGCCACCGATGCCGACACCCGTAGCGAACTGGTCGAGCGGGTACGGCAGTTGATCGCGGACGCGGCCCAGGCCGGCTACAGCAGGAACGATCTCGTGGATCTGATCAGGGGGATGTCGTGAAGGACGAAGAAGCCGCCGGGGAACCCGCCCCGGACCGGCCGGTGCGCCGGACGGCGCTGTGGGGGGCCGGGGTCTGGATCCTCGGCGTGACGGCTCTGCTGGTCGCACTGCCGCTGACCGCCCGGGACCGGCTACCGGAGCAGGTGGCCACGCACTGGAGCGGGAGCCGGCCGGACGGTTCGATGCCGCTGACGGCCGCGGCGCTGTTCCCGGCCGGCGTCTGGCTGCTGGTCGCGGCCGGTCTGGCCACCGCGCTGCGGTTCCGGCCCGGCCCGGCCCGCGGCGCCGCCGGACCGGTGCTGGCCGGCACCGGGGTGCTGCTGAGCGGCGCGCAGGCCTCGATCGTGCGCGCCAACCTGGACCGGGCCCGCTGGCAGGACGCCGCACCGATGGGCATCGAGGTGCTCCTGATCGTTCTCGCGGCCGGCCTGGCGGGTGTGCTGGCCTGGCTGGCGACCCGGCCGGCCGCCGACGGGCCCGCCCGGCCCGGCGGGCCGGTGCTGGAACTCAGGGCCGGCGAGCGGCTGGTCTGGCTCTCCCGGGCCTCCAACCACTGGATGCAGGTGGTCGCCGCGGTGATGGGCCTGCTCACGGCCGCGGGCCTGCTGCTCGCCGCGGCCGGGCGCACCGAGTCCGTGGACTGGGCGTCGGTGGTGCTCTTCGGCCTCGGCGCCGTCGCCCTGCTGCTCTGCTCCTCGGTCCGGGTCCGGGTGGGCGACGACGGCCTGCACGTCGGCTTCGGCCCGTTCGGGCGGCCTGCCCGGCACCTCGCCCCCGAGGAGATCGCCTCCGCCCGGGTCGGCCGGCTCAACGCCCGGCAGGCCGGCGGCTGGGGCTTCCGGGTCTTCCGTGGGGGCACCAGCGTCTTCCTGCGCTCCGGCGAGTGCCTGGTGGTCCGCACCAGGCGCGGGACGGACTTCGTGATCAGCGTGGACGACGCCGAGCGCGGCGCGGCCCTGCTCAACGCACTCGTCCAACGGGCCGGCACGCCGAACGGCTGACCCCGGCCCACCCGCCCGGCCCGCCCGTACGGCCCGCCACCCGTGAGCAGCCCTCCGGTGGCGGGCCGGTTCGTCTGCCGCGAGGCTGGTGCGCGGTCGGACCCGCGCGGTCGGACCCGCGCGGTCGCCCCCGGCGCGGTCGACCCCGGCACGGCGGACGAGCGAGCAGGCCGAAGAACGGACGGACGGTGGTACGGGTGACCGGCGGCAACGGCGGTTTCCCCTCCCGCGGCGTGTGGCGCCGCCCCGGGCTGCGCTGGGTGGACGTCCTGGTCGGTGCCGCCCTGGTCGCCGGACTGTACGGACTGCTGCGGCTCGCCCCCTCGCTCGACGCGCCGTTCCTGCCCGACCGGGCCCCCGCCACCGTCTCCACCGACCCCGCCCGGCTGCCCTTCTACGCGGTGCGCTCGCTGCTGCGGATGTTCGTCGCCCTGATCGCCTCGGTGCTGTTCACCTTCGTCTACGCGACCGCCGCCGCCCGGATGCGGCGGGCCGAGAAGGTGCTGCTGCCGGTCCTCGACATCCTCCAGTCGGTGCCGATCCTCGGCTTCCTGTCGATCACCGTCACCGCCTTCATCAACCTCTTCCCCGGCTCCACCCTCGGCCTCGAATGCGCGTCGGTCTTCGCCATCTTCACCTCGATGGCGTGGAACATGACCTTCGCGTTCCACTACTCGCTGGTCAGCCAGCCGCGCGAACTGGACGAGGCGGCCCGGGTGATGCGGCTGACCAAGTGGCAGCGGTTCTGGCGCCTGGACGTGCCCAGCGGCATGATCCCGCTGGTCTGGAACGGGATGATGAGCTTCGGCGGGGCCTGGTTCTTCCTGGCCGCCTCCGAGTCGATCAGTGTGCTCAACCACCGCTACGCGCTGCCCGGGATCGGCTCCTACGCGGCCACCGCCATCGGCAACGGCGACCTGGGCCAGGTCGGCATCGCGATCGGCGTGATGGTCGTCATGGTGATCGGCGTCAACGTGCTGTTCTGGCGGCCGATGACGGCCTGGTCCGAACGCTTCCGGGTGGAGGAGTCGGAGGCCGCCGACCGGCCGCGCAGCCTCGTCCTCGACCTGCTGCGCCGCTCCAGCCTGCCGGAGCTGGCCGCCCGCCCGCTGCGGCCGGTCGGGCTCGCCCTGGACCGGGCCACCCGGGTCTTCGGCCTCGCCGAGCACCCGCTCGCCCGGCCCGCCTCCCGGGAGCGCACCGGGGACGTGTTCTTCGCCGGGGCGGTGGCCGCCGTGGTGGTGCTCGGCGCCTGGAAGGCCTTCGACTACGTCCACACCAGCGTCGGCCTGGGCGAGTTCGGCCACGCCTTCGCGCTCGGCGCGGCCACCTTCGGGCGGGTGCTGGTGCTGCTCGTGGTGGCCACCGTCGTCTGGGTGCCGGTCGGGGTGTGGATCGGCATGGACCCGAAGGTCACCCGCTACGCCCAGCCGGTGGTGCAGGTGCTGGCCAGCTTCCCGGCGAACTTCCTGTTCCCCTTCGCCACCGCCGCGTTCGTCGCCCTCGGCATCTCGCTGAACCTCGGCTCGGTGCTGCTGATGGCGCTCGGCGCCCAGTGGTACATCCTGTTCAACGTGATCGCCGGGGCCTCCGCGATCCCCAGCGACCTGCGCGAGGCGATGACCGGCTTCCAGGTCCGGGGCGGGCTGCGCTGGCGGACCTTCGTCCTGCCGGCGGTCTTCCCGTACTACGTCACCGGCGGCATCACCGCGGCCGGCGGCGCCTGGAACGCCTCGATCGTCGCGGAGGTGGTCGACTACGGCACCCACCACCTGACCGCCACCGGGCTCGGCTCGTACATCGCCGAGGCCACCGGCACCGGCGACTTCCCCAGGACCCTGGTCGGGGTGAGCGTGATGAGCTGCTACGTGGTCGCGCTCAACCGGCTGCTGTGGCGCCGGCTCTACCGGCTCTCCGAGACCCGCTACGCCCTCTGAGGAGACCCCACGCGATGTCCGCCGCCCCCGCCCGCACCACGATCGTCGAGGCCTCCGCCGTCACCAAGACCTTCACCACCCCGGACGGACGGGCCCTGCCGGTGCTGGACGACATCAGCCTGCACCTGGCCGAGGGCGAGATCGTCGCCCTGCTCGGCAAGTCCGGCTCCGGCAAGTCCACCCTGCTGCGCTGCCTGGCCGGGCTGATCCCGCCCTCCTCCGGGACGGTCAGCTACCGGGGCACCCCGCTGCGGGCCGCCAGCCCGGGAGTGGCGATGGTGTTCCAGTCCTTCGCCCTGCTGCCCTGGCTGACCGTCCAGCAGAACGTCGAACTCAGCCTCCAGGCGCGCGGGGTGGGCGAGGAGGAGCGGCGCGAGCGGGCGCTGCGGGCGATCGACCTGATCGGCCTGGACGGCTTCGAGGGCGCCTACCCCAAGGAGCTGTCCGGCGGGATGCGTCAGAGGGTCGGCTTCGCCCGGGCGCTGGTGGTCGAACCGGACGCGCTGTTCATGGACGAGCCGTTCTCCGCCCTGGACGTGCTGACCGCCGAGAACCTGCGCAACGAACTGGTCGGCCTCTGGGAGGGCCGCGGGGCCCCGGTCAAGTCGATCCTGATCGTCACCCACAACATCGAGGAGGCGGTGCTGCTGGCCGACCGCATCCTCGTGCTGTCCTCCAACCCCGGCCGGATCCGCTCCGAACTGACCGTCGACCTGCCCCGCCCGCGTGACCGCCGCACCCCCCAGTTCGAGGCCCTGGTCGACACCGTCTACGGCATCCTCACCGGCCGCGAGGAGCCGCCCGCCACCGAACCCGCCGCCCGGCAGGCCGTCACCCCGATCACCACCCCGCTGCCGCCGGCCACCGTCGGCGGGCTGGCCGGCCTGCTGGAGATCCTGCTGGCGACGGGCGGCGAGGAGGGCCTGGCCGAGATCGCCGACGAGCTCAACTTCGAGGTCGACGACCTGCTCCCGCTGGTCGACGCCGCCGTCCTGCTCGACCTCGCCCGCACCACCGACGGCCGCTTCGCCATCACGCCCGCCGGCCGCGAGTTCGCCGCCGCCGACATCCTCACCAGGAAGCAGCTGTTCGCCCGCCAGGCCGCCCGCCGGGCCCCGCTGGTGCGCGCCGTCGTCCAGTCGCTGGCCGCCACCAGGGACCACAAGCTCCGCGAGGACCTCTTCCTCGACCTGCTGCGGTCCGGCTACGACACCGCGGACGCCCGGCGCCAGTTGGAGACCGCCATCGACTGGGGCCGCTACGGCGAGCTCTACGACTACGACGCGGACGACGCGGAGTTCGCCCTCGAACCCGGCGCCGAGGCCGCGTTGTAGGCCGAGGCCGGAGCGCAGGCCCGACAAACCACCCGATCCGGTGGTGGGTCGATCTCCTCCTGCGGGTACACCAGTTGACGGCCAACCATCGCGCTCACCAGCGAGGAGGCATCCGTGACCGACGACCGGAGTGCCGGAAACACCATCGAGATCCCCGATTCCCCCGATTCCCCCCGACGGACCGTCCAGGACGAACGGACCGTGACATTCCTGCGCTTCGGCGTCGGGGCGATCGGCGTGCTGCTGCCGCCGGCCCTGCCGCTGGGCAACTGGCTGGCGGACGAGCTCACCGGGCGGGCCACGGACGGCTTCTGGCCCGCGTCGATGAGCGCCGCGTACTACGGCGGCACCCGGAACATCTTCGTGGGCGCCCTGTGCGCGCTCGGGGTGTTCCTGATCTGCTACCGGATGGACCGGCGGGACGACCGGTGGAGCACGGCGGCCGGGGTGTTCGCGCTCGGGGTCGCGCTGTGCCCGACGGCGCCGTCGGATCCGACGGGGTTGCAGCGCACCGTCGGGGTGTTCCATCTGGTGTTCGCCGGGCTGCTGTTCGTGATGCTGGCGCTGTTCTGCCTGTACTCCTTCCGCAATCCGCGCTCGGCGCAGCCGGCCCGGGTGGCCACGGCGTACCTGGCGGCGGGGGTGCTGATCCTGGTCGCCCTGCTGGCGGCGGTGGTGACGGGGCTGTCGGGGTTCGGGGCCGACTGGGCGGTGCGGCCGGTGTACCTGTGCGAGTGGGTGGCGACCTGGGCGTTCGGTGCGGCCTGGATCGGTGCGGCGGTGGAGCTGGCGGCCGGGCGCGGCAGCCGGGCGGGTGCGCTGCCCCGACAGGCGGTGGGGCTGGAGGCGCGGAGTCCGGAGGCGCCCCTCACCTGAACCTTCGTCATACCGTCACACCGGCGAACCGTTACCATGCGCACCAGGACCGGCCGCCCTGGCGCCCGGTGACGGATGCCCGAAGCAACGGGGAGCGAGAGCGTGACGGACGAGCACTACCCCTCGGTCGACCTGCGGATGGACGTGCCCCACTCCGCACGGGTCTACGACTACCTCATCGGCGGGAAGACCAACTTCGAGGCGGACCGGGCCGCCGCGCACGCCTCCGTCCGGGCCTGGCCGGCGCTGCCGACGTCCATGCGGACCACCCGCGCCTTCATGCAGCGCTCGGTGCGCCACCTCACCGAGCAGTACGGGGTGCGGCAGTTCCTGGACATCGGCACCGGCATCCCCACCTCGCCCAACGTGCACGAGATCGCCCAGGCGATCGCCCCCCGAGGCCCGGGTCGGCTACGTCGACAACGACCCGATCGTGCTGACCCACGCGCGCGCCCTGATGGACAGCACGCCCCAGGGCCGCACCTGTTACGTGGACGCCGACTTCCGGAACCCGGAGTCGATCATCGAGGACCCCCGGCTGCGCGAGGTGCTCGACCTCTCGCAGCCGGTGGCGCTCTCGCTGATCGCCATCGTGCACTTCGTGCTGGACGAGGACGACCCGCAGGGCATTGTGCGCCGCTTCATGGACGCGCTGGCGCCCGGCAGCTTCCTCGCCCTCACCGTGTTCACCGGCGACACCGACCCGGTCGGAGTGGGCGGCGTCGGCCGGGAGTACAACGCCCGCGGCATCCCGCTGCAGATCCGCGACAAGGCCGAGACCGAGGCCTTCTTCGACGGCTACCGGCTGCTCGACCCGGGGGTCACCCTGGTCCACCACTGGCGGCCGGACCCGGACGCCCCGGCGATCCGCGACCGGGACATCGCGATGTACGCGGGCGTGGCCGTCAAGGACTGACCTCACCGACGGGGCGGGGCCTGATCGGCCGGGGCGGGTCCGGCTCGGCCGGGGACCGGTCCGGGTCGGCCGGGGCCTGTCCGGGTCAGCCGGGAACGGCGACCAGGCCCGCCTCGTAGGCCAGGATCACCAGTTGGACCCGGTCGCGGGCGTCCAGCTTGGCGAGCAGGCGGGTCATGTAGGTCTTCACGGTGGCGATGCTGAGCACCAGTTCGGCGGCGATCTCGGTGTTGGACAGGCCCCGGCCGACCAGGGTGAGGATCTCCCGCTCCCGCTCGGTGATCACCTCCAGCCGCCGCGCGGCGGCGGCCGGTGCGGGCTTCGGCTGCTGGGCCGCGAACGCCCCGATCAGCCGCCGGGTGACGCTCGGGGCGATCAGTGCCTCCCCCGCGGCCACCACCCGCACCGCGGCGAGGATGTCGTCCAGCGCCATGTCCTTGACCAGGAAGCCGGAGGCCCCGGCGCGTAGCGCCGCGTACACGTGCTCGTCCTCGTCGAAGGTGGTGAGCACCACGACCTTCGACGGCCCGCCGGCGGCGGTCACCTGCCGGGTGGCCTCGATGCCGTCGGTGCCGGGCATCCGGATGTCCATCACCACGACGTCCGGCCGCAGTTCGGCGGCCAGCCGGACGGCCTCGGCGCCGTCGCCCGCCTCGCCGACCACCTCGACGTCCGTCGTCTCGGTGATCACCATCTCCAACGCGGCCCGCACCAGCGGCTGGTCGTCGGCCAGCACCACCCGGATCATCGGCCGACCCCCGCGGGGACGGGCAGCCGGGCGGCGACCCGGAAGCCGCCGTCCGGGCGCGGCCCGGCCTCGAACTCGCCGTGCAGCAGGGCAACCCGCTCGCGCAGCCCGGCCAGGCCGAAGCCGCTGCCGGGCGTGGAGCCGTGGCCCCGGCCCCGGCCCCGGTCGGTGACCTCCACCCGGAGCTCCTCCGCCCGGCTGCAATCGACGGTCACCAGGCACTCGGCGGCCCGCGCGTGCCGGACCACGTTGGTCACCGACTCCTGGATGATCCGGAACGCCGAGAGGTCGATCTCCGGTGGCAGCGGCCCCGGTTCGCCCGTGCGCCGCAGCTCCACCCGTACCCCGGCCGCGGTGGTGGTCGCGGCCAGCCGGTCGAGGTCGGCCAGGCCCGCCGGGACGGTCTCGGACACCTCGCCGTCGGCCTGGCGCAGCGCGACCAGCATCCGGCGCAGCGCGGCCAGGGTCTCCCGACCGGCCGCCTCGATCTCGCCCAGCGCCTGCTTGGCCCGCTCCGGCCGGCGGTCGATCACCCGGCGGGCCGCGCCGGCCTGGAGGGCCACGATGCCGATGCTGTGCGCGACGGTGTCGTGCATCTCCCGGGCGATCCGCAGCCGTTCGGCGGTCACCGCCTCGGCGGCGGCCCGGCTGCTCAGGGTCTCGGCGTGCTCCCGGTTCTGCCGCACCGAGCGCCCGGCCAGCCAGGCGACCAGGGCCAGCAGTGCGGCACCGTCGGCCGAGCCGATGTGGGTGCCGGTGAAGATGCCGACGGTGTTGCCGTGCACCAGACCCATGTGCAGCACCAGGAAGAGCGCCGCCACGGCGAAGGCGGCGCGCGAACTGCGGCGCGGGGCATGGGCGGTGATCAGGAACAGTGCGACGTACACCGCCAGCAGGGCGGCCGGGGACACCTGGGTGTGGCCGGCCCAGCCGTCGGTCTCCGTCCAGGTGGCGATCAGCAGCACGACGACCGAGAGCACCGGCAGCCGGCGCACCAGCGCCGCGCCGACGAAGGCGATCGCGGTGTCGCCCAGGGTGAAGGCGAGACCGCCGTGCAGGGCGGCGCCGCGGTGCAGCGGGCTGGAGGCGCCGAGCAGCACGGCCGGGTAGGCGGCGGCCACGCACCAGGCGAGGGCGACCCAGGCCTCGGGCGGGACACGCCGGATGAACGGGGGCGTAGGTGTCGCGGGCATGGTTCAAGATCGTAACGGTGGGGTCGGGCGCCGTCATCCAACCCTGGTTGTACGACCGGGGCCGACCCGCGGTGTCGACACCGGTCCGATGCGGCGGCCGGGGCTCCCCCGGCACTGTGGTGCCCATGATCGAAGTCATCGAGCTGACCAAGCAATACGGCCGCCGCACGGCCGTCGACCGGCTGACCTTCACCGTGCGCCCCGGCCACGTCACCGGCTTCCTCGGCCCCAACGGCGCCGGGAAGTCCACCACCCTGCGGATGGTGCTGGGCCTCAACGCCCCCACCTCCGGCACCGCCACCGTCGGCGGCCGGGACTTCCGCAGCCTGCCGCGCGGCCTGCGCGAGGTCGGCGCCCTGCTGGACGCCGGGGACGTGCACGGCGGCCGCACCGGCGCCGCCCACCTGCGGGCGCTGGCCCTCGGCAACGCGATCCCGCGCCGACGGGTGGACGAGGTGCTCGCCGAGGTCGGCCTCGCCGACGCCGCCGGGCGCCGGATCGCCGGCTACTCGCTGGGCATGAAGCAGCGCCTGGGCATCGCCGGGGCCCTGCTCGGCGACCCGCCCGTACTGCTCTTCGACGAGCCGCTCAACGGCCTCGACCCCGAGGGCGTGCTCTGGGTGCGCGGACTGTTCCGCCGGCTCGCCGACGAGGGCCGCACCGTCTTCGTCTCCAGCCACATGATGGCCGAGATGGAGCACACCGCCGACCGGCTGGTGGTGATCGGCCGCGGCCGGCTGATCGCCGACGAGAGCCTCGGCGAGTTCGCCGCCCGGGCCGGCCGCGCCGCCGTCAGCGTCCGCGCCGCCGAACCCGACCGGCTGACGGCCGTACTGCGGGCCGCCGGCGCCACCGTCCGCCCCGGGCCGGACGGCGGCCTGGACGTGACCGGTCTCGACGCCGGACAGATCGGCGAACTCGCCCTGGAACAGCGCCTGTTGCTCTACGGCCTGACCGAACGCGGCGCCTCCCTGGAGGAGGCCTTCATGCAACTGACCGCCGACAGCGTCGAATACCTCGCCGGAGACCCCCGTTGAACACCCCCATGCGCTCCACGACCCCCATGCGCTCCTCGGCCCCTGCCCGATCCGCACCCCCCGACCGATCCGCGACCCCCGTCCGCCGGGCCCGCTTCGGCGACCTGCTCGCCGCCGAGTGGCTCAAGTTCTGGTCACTGCGCTCGATCCCCTGGGTGCTCGCCGTCGGCGCGCTGGTCATCCTCGCCGCCAATCTCAAGTCCGCCCAGTACACCCACGACCACTACACGCCCGGCGACGGCGACCCGGCGACGATGAAGCAGGAGGCCCTGAACGTCTCCTTCATCACCGGCTCCGCCGAAGTCGTGATGCTGCTCTCGGGCGGTCTCGGCGCGATCGTCATCGCGGGCGAGTACGCGACCGGCCTGATCCGCACCACCCTGGCCGCCGTCCCCGACCGCCGGGCCGTGCTGCTCGCCAAGGCGGGCGTGCTGACGGCCGTCCTGCTCGGCTTCGGCATCGGCACCGCGGGCCTGTCCTTCGCCCTCACCCAGGCGATGCTGGCCGACCAGGGCATCGGACAGTCGATCACCGACCCGACGGCGCTGCGGTACGTGGCGGCGGCCGCGCTGTTCGCCCCGGTCTGCGGACTGGTCGGACTCTGCCTCGGCACCCTGATCCGGCACAGCGCGGGCGCGGCGGTGGGCACCATCGTGCTGCTGTTCTTCCTGCCCTCCGTCGTCACCGAGCGCTACCGCTGGAGCGCCGACCTCCTGCACGCCCTGCCCTTCTCGGCCTGGGGGCGCCTCGCCCGCACCACGCTGGCCGGGATGCGCCCCACCGACTACCCCGCCACCGTCGCCGGCGCCTGGACCACGTACGCGGTGTGGGCGCTGGCCTCGGTGCTCATCGCGGTGGCGGTGATCCGGCGCCGCGACCACTGACGGTGCCGTGACCACTGCCCGGGCCGGCCTCCCGCCGGCCCGCCCACTGGTCGGCGAGGGCGACCAGCAGGGCCGCCAGGACCAGACCGGCCGCGACCGTGACGCCCAGTTGGAAGGCGAGCGCCCAGTCCGGGTGGCGTCCGGAGGCGTGGGCGAAGAAGACCGAACCGACGACGGCGATGCCGACCGCCGAGCCCACCCGCTGGGCGGTCTGCAGGACGCCGCCGGCGCTGCCCGCACGGGCGAGCGGGACGTGCTGGAGCGTGAGGGTCTGGTTGGGGGCGATCACCAGACCGCTGCCCACCCCGGCGACCAGCAGCGGACCCACCGTCGCCCAGGCGACCGACTGCCCCGACCACAGCTGCACCGCCAGGGCCGAGGCCAGCAGGCCGACCAGTACCAGCAGCAGCCCGAGCACCACCAGCCGCCGGCCGAGCCGGCCCACCAGCCGCCCGCCCACCGGCGCCGCCACGCCCGAGCCGACCGCGAAGGGGGTGATCGCCAGGCCCGCCGTCAGGGCCGAGTAGTGCAGGCCCGCCTGGAGGTAGAGCGTGAAGATGAAGAAGATCGCGGTGAACCCGGCGAAGTACACCAGCGACAGCAGCACCCCCGCCGCGTACGGCCGCACCGCGAACAGCGCCATGCTGACCAGCGGTTCGCGCCGCCGGGCGTCCTGCCGCTCCCCCGCGTAGCGGCGCTCCCAGCCGACGAAGGCCGTCAGCAGCACCGCCGCCAGCGGCAGCAGCAGCCAGCGGGCCGGGCCGTGCCACTGCTGCTCCTGGACGAAGGGCAGCAGCAGGGCGACCGTCCCCGCGCCGAGCAGCAGCACCCCGAGCGGGTCGAAGTCCCGGTGCCCGGCCCGCTCGGCGGCCGGGCGGGGCGGCGGCAGCAGCCGGTAGGCGACCGGCAGGGCGGCCAGGCCGATCGGCAGGTTGACCAGGAACACCCAGCGCCAGCCGTCCTGCGGGCCGAACAGGTGGATCAGCAGCCCGCCCAGCAGCGGCCCGACGGCGGTGGACAGCCCGATGGTCGCGCCCAGCGCGCCGAAGGCCCGGCCGCGTTCGGGGCCCTGGAACAGGGTCTGGATGAAGCCGGACACCTGCGGCACCAGCACCCCGCCGGCCGCGCCCTGGAACAGCCGGGCCAGCACCAGCCACTCCTGGTCCTGGGCCGCCCCGGCCAGCGCGCTGGCCGCGGTGAACAGGGCGAGCCCGGTGAGGAAGACGGCCCGTCGGCTGCGGGCGTCGCCGAGCCGCCCGGCGGGGACGAGCACCAGGCCGAAGGCCAGCGCGTAGCCGCTGAGCACCCACTGCAGACCGCTGTCGGACATGTGCAGTCCGGCCCGGACGGTGGGAAGGGCGACGTTCACGATGCTGACGTCCAGCAGGGTCATGAACCCGGCGACCAGGCAGACCGTCAGCGCCCGCCAGCGCCGCACCTCGGCCCGCCCGCCGACGGCGGAGGCGCCGGGCGGCTGCGGGCACGGGCGCTCCGCGTCGCGGGCGGGTGGGGCGATCATGGGGAGCCTCCTCCCGGCGCCCGGGGGCTGGTCCCGGCTCTGCTCCGGCCCATCCTCACCTGGGCCGAACCCCGCCGCCACCCGAACCCCGGACGACGCCGACCGGCCCCGTCCGGCCCCGGGCGCGAGGGGTGCTCACCCGAACGGACGAACCGGATCGCGACCGGCCACCACGCCCCCGAGGCTGGCGGCATGACCGTCGCCACCGAGACCCAGCCCTCCGCCCCGCCGGTGCTCGACGTACGGCAGCGGAACGTCGTCTTCGCCACCATCGTGCTCGGCATGCTGCTCGCCGCCCTCGACCAGACCATCGTCGGCACCGCGCTGCCCACCATCGTCTCGGACCTCGGCGGCGCCGCCCACATGTCCTGGGTGGTGACCTCCTACCTGCTGGCCGAGACGGTGGCCACCGTGCTGGCAGGCAAGTTCGGCGACCTGTACGGGCGCAAGCTGATCTTCCAGGTCTCGGCGATCGTCTTCGTCGGCGGCTCGTTCCTGTGCGGCCTGTCCACCAACATGACCCTGCTGATCGCCTGGCGGGCGGTGCAGGGCATCGGCGCGGGCGGGCTGATGGTCACCGCCATGGCGCTGATCGCGGACGTCATCCCGCTGCGCGAACGCGGCAAGTACCAGGGCGCGATCGGCGCGGTGTTCGGCCTGGCCACCGTCATCGGGCCGCTGCTGGGCGGGCTGTTCACCGACCACCTGTCCTGGCGCTGGGCGTTCTACGTGAACGTGCCGATCGCCGTCGTCGTGGTGATCGCGGCCGCCCGGACCATCCCCTCGGTGCGCTCGGCGGTACGGCCGGTGATCGACTACCTGGGCATCGCCCTGGTCTCGGTCGGCGCCAGCGCCCTGATCCTGGCGACCAGTTGGGGCGGCAACCAGTACGCCTGGGGCTCCGGGGTGATCATCGCCCTGTTCGTCGGCGGCGCGGTCGCGCTCGGACTGTTCTGCTGGGCGGAGACCCGGGCCGCCGAACCGATGCTGCCGATGCGGCTGTTCCGCAACCCGGTGTTCGCGGTCTGCTCGGTGCTCAGCTTCATCGTCGGCTTCGCGATGCTCGGCGCGCTGACCTTCCTGCCGACCTTCCTCCAGTACGTGGACGGCGACTCGGCGACCGTCTCCGGCGTGCGGATGCTGCCGATGGTGATCGGCCTGCTGATCGCCTCGATCGCCAGCGGCAACGTGGTCAGCAAGACCGGCAAGTACCGGCTGTTCCCGATCGCCGGCACCCTGGTGATGGCCCTCGGCCTCTACCTGCTGTCCCGGCTCGAACCCGGCACCGGCACCGCGCTGGCCTCGCTCTACATGTTCGTGCTCGGCGTCGGCATCGGGCTGAGCATGCAGGTGCTGACCATCGCCGTGCAGAACACCGTCGACTACGCCGACCTCGGCACCGCCACCTCCGGGGTGACCTTCTTCCGCACCATCGGCAGCTCCTTCGGCACCGCCGTGTTCGGCACCATCTACGCCAACGGCCTCAAGACCGAACTGGCCGAGGGCGTCGCCGCCTCCGCCCGGCTCACCGGCGCCGACCCGGCCGTCCTGGTGCACGCCGCCGGGAGCCCGCAGGGCCTGCACAAGCTGCCCGCCGAGCAGGCCGCGCCGATCATCCAGTCGTACTCGGACGCCCTGCACACCGTGTACCTGTGGACCATCCCGGTGGCCGTGGTCGGCTTCGTGGTCGCACTGTTCCTCAAGCAGGTGCAGCTGCGCGACACCACCCGGGCCGGCTCCACCGACATGGGCGAGGGCTTCGCCCAGCCGACCACCAGCGACTCCGACCCGCACCTGGAGTACGCCGTCGGCAAGATCGTGCGCGGGGTCGACCTGGACACCGTGCGGACCATCGTCGGCGACGCCGACACCCGCGTCGACCTCGCCGGAGCCTGGGCCCTGATGGAGGTGGCCGGCCACACCAAGGCCCTCGGCCACGCCTCCCTCGACCTCATCGCCACCCGCAAGAAGCTGCCGCCCGAGGTCCTCGAACCGGTCTTCGACCGGATGGCCGCCGAGGGCTACCTCACCCGCGACGGCGACCGCCTCACCCACACCGAGGCCGGCACCCGGGAGGTCCGCGCCCTCGCCCGCGCCTGGTCCGGCTGGCTCAACGCCCGCCTCGACGCCGACGCCGGGCGCCCCCGCAGCCCCCAACTCCGCACCGCCGCCGACGCCATCGCCTGGCGCCTCCTCACCGAGGACCTCGCCAACGGAGTCCCGGCCACCGCCCGCCCGAAGGACAACGCCAAGGTCCGATGAGGGCCGCCCGCCGGCCCCGGCTCCCTGCCGTGTCCCGGGCCCCGCTAGGAAGGGTGTCGACCAGCGCGGCCAGGTCGGCGCGCACGCCGTCGTTGACAAGAGCGAGATCGGCGCGGTAGCAGGTCCCGTGAGTATGCGCCGTCGACGCTCCGTTTGCTGGTCACTCCTACAGGGGTGACGCTGGAAGACGAAGGTGGCTAGGGTCGACTGGCTGCCTCTTCCTGAGATTCAGGAGGTAGAGGTGCCAAAGTCATTCCGAATCAGGTATAGGGGCCAGCAAGGGCGAATACCCAAGAACTTTGGGTTGCCCGGCGTTGTCCACACCCGGCACGCTGTGGTCCACGTAACCGCTGGCGAAGTGAGGGACGCAGGGCCCAGCGAAATCCAAACTCCTGGCGGCCATTCCGTTGAACAGGACTTCATCTACAACCTGGGCGACGCGAACGTGTGGGTCAGCAACATCTCGCCACATGGCGAGAACGACCACTTCCAAGGCGAGGAAGGCGGCGTCGAGTTCGTCCTTCACGTGGACTACAGTCAGCCGGTTGATGTTGGCGTCACAATCTGCGTTGACGACGAGCCTCCAGGGTTTATTGATAACGACAACTGAGGCTCTTTCACGTCGGAATCGACCCATGTTCGCCCCTGTCCCGGTCGCTGTCCGGCTTCGCGGCCCGGCACCCGCGGGTGGAGCTTGAGTTGGTGACGGGCCAGCCGCACGAGCTGGTGCCCGACCTGGAGGCGGGCCGGCTGGACGCGGCCGTGGTCTTCGAGCACCCGCTGGACCCGTGGTACCGGGAGTCGACGGTGCAGGTGCGGGTGTTCTTCACCGAGCCGCAGTTGGTCGTGCTGCCGCCCCGGCACCGGCTGGGGCGGCGCCCGGTGGTACGGCTGGCGGAGCTGGCGGACGAAAGCTGGATCGGCACCCACGGCGGCGGCACCGGTGAGCCGGTGCTCGAACGCGCCTGCGCGGCCGAGGGGTTCCGCCCCGGGTGCGCTGCCGCAGCGACCACTACCGGGTCACCGTCAACCTTGCCCGGGCGCGGGATGGACGTGGCGCTGATCCCCGCGCTCGGCCTGGCCGACGACGCCGGGGTACATGTCTGCCGGCCGGACCACCCCCAGTTGCACCGCCGGATCGGGATGACCCGGGCCTCCAACCGCAATCCGGTGCTGCACGCCTTCCTCGCCGAACTCGACGCCGCCGCAGCGGAGATCGGTTCGCTGCTGCAGCGGCGCCGGGCGGGCTGAACCCCTGCCGTTCCCTGTGCCATGAGCTGCTGGTGTGTCATGCTTCTGGCGTCAGTATCCATTTCAGCTGATTGGACTCCGATGACCCGCCGGATATCCGCCCTCCTGATCGCCGCCGCCGCCCTGCTGTCCCTCGGGGCCGCCTACGGCCAGCACACCGCGCCCCGCACCGCCACCGTCGCCGAGGCCCCCGCCAGTACCGCCGGCGGCCACACCGCCGAGCGCTCCGAGCACCACTGACCGACGCCACGGCCCCGGGCGGGGCTCACCGGGCCCCGCCACCGCACCTCACCGGGCCACCGCACCGGGCCGCAGCACCTCGACGGACCGCTACGCCTCACCGAACGCGGAGCACTTGACCCGCCCGGGCCCCGGTCGGCCGGCCACCGCGCACCGCGACCCGGTCGCCGACCACCGCCACGTCCGCCGGCCGGGCGGCAGCTACGCTGGCCACCCGTTTCCGCGAGTTGGGAGATCAGGGCATGCCGGGGAGAGCGTCGACGGATGAAGCCGTGCACCTGTTGCAGGACGAGTTGCAGGCCGGGCAGCGTGCAGTCGCCGATCTGAACACGGAGGACGCCTGGTCGGCGTTCCTCCGTTTCGGCCGGTCCCGCTTCGACACCCCGGACACACCCGACGCCGACGGGCTGCTCTTCCAGTACGGCACCTACTCGTTCGATGGCCCGCCGACGTTCTCGCTGGACCTCACGCGGCAGTTCGAGATCAACGACAGCAGCGGCGATCACCACCACTACCTGCAGGTCCACTGCGAACTCCGGTATGACTCCGCCGCACCCTTGAGTGCCTTGGGCAGCTTCGAGTCGTGGTTCTTCCACGACACCGAAGACGATCTCGATCAGTGGGCCGAGGGGCTGACCGATCGAGGGGCCTGGGCGGTCGTCCGCGAGCACAGGCCGGTGGAGATCAGGGTCTACCGAGAGCAGGTATGACCGGAGCCGGACCGACCGTTCACGCGGGGTGCGGTCCGCCTTGCGGGCCGGAGGACGGGGGCCGGGTGGGGGTCGGCCCGGGCGGGTGGACGGGTTCGACCCGGACGAGCGGCAACAGCCGGCGCCGGTCGGCCGGGTCGAAGCTCCCGGCCAGCGGCGCGAGCACGGTCGCCGCGGACAGGGCGACGGCCTCGGCCAGCCGCTCCGGCCATGGGGTCCCGGCGACCAGGCCCGCGGTGAGGGCGGCCACCGCCGAGTCGCCGGCGCCGGTCGGGTTGCCGCGCGCGGCCTCGGGTGGGCGGGCATGCCAGTCGCCCTCCGGCGTGCTGGCGAGCAGCCCGCCGGGGCCGAGGGACACGACGACGGCTCGGGCACCGGCGGCGCGCAGCAGCCGGGCGCCGGTGAGCGGGTCCACCGGCCCCGCCGTCGCGGCGAGTTCGGCCGCGTTGGGCTTGATCAGTGCCGGGCCGGCGGCCAGTCCGGCGAGCAGGGCGGGCCCCTCGGCGTCGAGGAGGGCGGGCACCCGCGCCTCTACGGCAAGGGCGACCAACTGCCCGTAGGCGTCCGGCGGCACGCCGAGGGGCAGCGAGCCGGACAGCACGACGGCCCGGGCGGTGCGCAGCAGTCGGCGGTAGCGGACGGTGAAGTCGGACCACTCCTCGGCGGTGACGGCGGGGCCGGGTTCCAGGTAGACGGTCGCGTCGCCGGTGGCGTCCTCGACCACCGCGACGGTGCGCCGGGTGGAGCCCGCGATCGGGAGGAGTTCGTCGCGCAGCCCGGCGGCCGCGAGGTCGGCCCGCAGGGCCTGCCCGGTGGCGCCGCCGACCAGGCCGGTGACCACGGTGTGGTGACCGAGCGCGGCGAGCACCCGGGCGACGTTGACGCCCTTGCCGCCGGCCCGTTCGGTGACGGTCCCGACCCGGTTGCTGCCGTGCTGGGCCACCCGGTCGAGACGGTAGGTGACGTCCACGGCGGCGTTGAGGGTGACGGTGAGGATCACGACGCGCCTCCGGGCGACGAGGCCTGGACGAACGGGCCCCCGGTCGGGACGTCCCCGGCCGGCACGTCCCCGGCCGGCACGTCCCCGGCCGGAAGATCCCCGGCCGACAGCTCCCGGGCCAACAGATCCCGGGCCAGCAGGGCCGCACCGAGGCAGCCCGCGCTGCGGCCGTGTTCGGCGGCGACCAGCCGGGGCGGGGTACGGAACGCCAGCCGCTCGGCGAGTGCCGTGCCCAGGGGGGCGAGGAGGTCCGCCCCGGCTCGGGCGAGGCCGCCGCCGATCACGATCCGCTCCGGGTCGAGCAGGACGGTGGTGGCGGCCAGGCCGTCGGCGAGGGCCGCCACCGCCTCGGCCCAGACCTGGGTGGCGACGGGCTCGCCGGCCGTCGCCCGCCGGTGCACGTCCTCGGCACCGAGGTCCGGGGCGCCGGTGAGCCGGGCGTGGCGGCGGGAGATCGCGGAGGCGGAGGCGACGGTCTCCAGGCAGCCCCGGCCGCCGCAGGCACAGCGCTCGCCGCCGGGCCGTACCACCAGGTGGCCGAGTTCGCCCGCGATGCCGCGCGCGCCGCTCTGTGGGCGGCCGCCGGTCACCACGGCGGCGGCGATGCCCGTGCCGACGGGGACGAAGACGAAGGAGTCGCTGCCGCGCCCGGCGCCGAGGCGGGCCTCGGCGAGGCCGCCGGCCCGGACGTCGTGGCCGAACGCGACCGGGAGGCCGAGGTGTTCGGCCACCCGGTCGCGGATCGGGAGGTCGTGCCAGTCGAGGTTGACCGCCTTGACCACGGTGCCCGCGGTCTCGTCGACCAGGCCGGGCGCGACGACGCCGACGGCCCTGGGCGGGGCTCCGGCCCGCCGGGCCAGCTCGGCGAGTTCGGCGGCGCAGCCGAGCACGGTGTCGAGGACGGCGCCGCCGCCGCGGGCGGGCCGGGTGGGCCGGCGCTCGCTGCGCAGGACCGTTCCGTCCTCCGCCACCACGGCACCCTTGATCTCGGTGCCGCCGATGTCCAGGGCGATGACGTTCTCGGCGGCGATGTGGCCCATCGATCCCCCTGCTCGAATCTGCAATGAGTTGCTTGAAGCTGAGCAAAAGATAGGGCAGTCGATCAACTTTGAACAAGAGGGCAGCGGGGGAACCGGCGATCGCGGCACCACACGATCCGACCGCCCCCCGGGGCGAGTTGCCTCAGAAGGCGATGCGGACCTTGAGCGCCGAACGCTCGTCCATCGCCCGGTAGCCGTCGGGGACGCCGTCGAGGTCCACGGTGCGGTCGAAGACCGCGCCGGGGTCGATCGCGCCGGAGAGCACGTCCGGCAGCAGCTCGGGGATGTAGGCGCGGGCCGGGGCGACACCGCCGGCCAGGGAGACGTTCCGGTCGAACATCTGCGAGATGTCCACACCGGCGGAGCCGCCGTGCGGCACGCCGACGTAGCCGACCGTCCCGCCGTCGCGGGCGATGGACACGGCGGTCCGCATCGACTCCTCCGTGCCGACGGCCTCCAGCACGGCGTGCGCGCCGAGCCCGCCGGTCAGCTCCCGGACCGCCTCGACGGCGGCCTCGCCGCGCTCGGCGACGACGTCGGTGGCGCCGAAGTCGCGGGCGATCGCGGTGCGCCGCTCGTGCCGGCCGAGCGCGATGATCCGCCCGGCGCCGAGCCGGTGGGCGGCGAGCACGCCGCACAGTCCGACCGCGCCGTCGCCGACCACGGCGACGGTGGCACCGGGGCGTACCCGGGCGGAGACCGCGGCGTGGTGGCCGGTGCTCATCACGTCGGAGAGGGCGAGCAGGCCGGGCAGCAGCTTCTCCTCACCGGCGGCCTCCCGGGGCAGCCGGACCAGGGTGCCATCGGCGAACGGCACCCGGACGGCCTCGCCCTGGCCGCCGTCGGAGCCGACCTGGCCCCAGAAGCCGCCCTCGGGGCAGGAGGTGTGCAGGCCCTCCCGGCAGAACTCGCAGGTGCCGTCCGACCAGACGAACGGGGCGAGCACGAAGTCGCCCGGCATGAAGCCGGTCACCTCGGCGCCGACCGCCTCGACCACGCCGAGGAACTCGTGGCCGATCCGCTGCCCGGGGACCCGGGCGGCGACGCCCCGGTACGCCCACAGGTCGCTGCCGCAGATGCAGGCGTTGACCACCCGCACCACCGCGTCGGTGGGCCGCCGGACCACCGGGTCGGGCACCTCCTCGATCCGGATGTCGTTGGGGCCGTGGATCACGGTGGCACGCACGAAGACACTCCCGTACTGCTCGGGGACTGGGGTCGGGGCAGTCAGGTTCGCCGTCCGCCCGCCTCCGCGTCCAGCTACATCTCCTACAGCAGGCCCTTAAGCTGGACTGATGCTCGACGTCCGACGACTCGTCCTCCTGCGCGACCTGGAGGCGCACGGCACGGTGACCGCCGTGGCCGAACTCCACCGCGTCACGCCCTCCGCCGTCTCCCAGCAGCTGCGGCTGCTGGAGGAGGAGGCCGGTACCGCGCTGCTGGAGCGCACCGGACGCTCCGTCCACCTCACCGCAGCCGGGCACCGGCTGGCCGCGGACACCGGGGCGGTGCTCGCGGCGCTCGAGGAGGCCCGGGAACGGCTGCGCACCGGAGCCGGGGAGCCGACCGGCCCGGTGCACCTCGCCTGCTTCCCGAGCGCGCTCGTCCCGGTCGCGGCCCCGCTCGGCGAGGCCCTGGAGCGCGCCCACCGCGGCCTGGAGGTGCACATCACCGAGGCCGAACCCGAGGCCGCCGTACGGCTGTTGCTCCAGCGCCGGGCCGATGTCGCGCTCGTCTACCGCTACACCAACCTCGCCGCGCCCCCGCACCCCGGCATCGAGACCCGCACCCTGCGGACCGATCCGCTGGTCGCGGTGCTGCGGGCCGACCACCCGGCCGCCGACCCGGCGACGGCCGCGGGCGGCGCGGGGGCACCGGTCGACCTGCGGGAGCTCGCGGACACCTCGTGGATCACCGCCCCACCGCAGACCCCCTGCGGGGACGCCGTCCTCCAGGCCTGCCGCTCGGCCGGCTTCACCCCGCGGGTGCGGCACACCTGCACCGACTTCGCCGCCATGACCGCCCTCGCCGCGAGCGGCGGCCACACCGTGCTCATCCCCCGGCTCGCCACCGACCGCCTGCCGCCGTCGCTGACCGTACGGCCGGTGTCGGACGCCACGCTCACCCGCACGATCGAGACCGCGGTCCGCCAGGGCACGGCCCACCAGCCGACGGTCGCCGCCTGCCTCGAAGCCGCCGACCGGCTGGGCTGAACACGGCGGGGCTGAACACGGCGGGGCCCGGAGAACGGCCCCGGCGGGGTCAGCCCGCGAGCGGCGGGTTGAGGCGGGCGAAGGCCTCCTGGCGGCGGTACGGGAAGTACGGGTAGGGCGCGGTGCGGGCGCTGGCGGCGTCCAGGCGGGCGACCTGCTCCGGGGTCAGCGACCAGCCCACGGCTCCGAGGTTCTGCCGCAGCTGCTCCTCGTTGCGGGCGCCGATGATGACGGAGGAGACGGTCTGGCGCCGCAGCAGCCAGTTGATCGCCACCTGGGGGACGCTGCGGCCGGTCTCGGCGGCGACCTCGTCCAGGGCGTCGACCACCCGGAACAGCAGCTCCTCCTCGACCGGCGGGCCGTAGTCGGCGGTGTCGTGCAGCCGGCTCCCGGCCGGGAGCGGCTCGCCGCGGCGGATCCGGCCGGTGAGGCGGCCCCAGCCGAGCGGGCTCCAGACCAGGGCGCCGACGCCCTCCTGTTCGGCGAGCGGCATCAGCTCCCACTCGTAGTCGCGGCCGACCAGGGAGTAGTAGACCTGGTGGGCGGCGTAGCGGGGGCGGCCGTGGCGCTCGGCCAGGTCGAGGGACTTCATCAGCTGCCAGCCGGAGAAGTTGGAGACGCCGGTGTAGCGGATCTTGCCCGCGCGGACCAGGTCCTCCAGGGTGGCCAGCACCTCCTCGATCGGGGTGGCGGCGTCGTAGGCGTGCAGCTGGAAGAGGTCGAGGTGGTCGGTGTCGAGGCGGCGCAGCGCGTCCTCGACGGAGCGGACCAGCCGGGCCCGGGAGGTGCCGGCGTCCTGGGGGCCGTCGCCGAGCGGCAGGCCGGCCTTGGTGGAGATCAGCACCTGGTCGCGGCGGCCGCGCAGGGCCTGGCCGAGCACCTCCTCGGCGGCGCCGTCGGAGTAGACGTCGGCGGTGTCGAAGAGGGTGACCCCGGCGTCGAGGGCGATGTCGAGCAGGCGGCGGGCCTGCTGGACGTCGGTGCTGCCCCAGGCGCCGAACAGCGGGCCGCGGCCGCCGAAGGTGCCGGTGCCGAGGCTGAGGGCGGGGACCTTGAGGCCGGAGGCGCCGAGGCGGCGGTACTCCATGCCGGTGGAGGTGGGTTCGGTGGAGGTGGGTTCGGTGGAGGTGGACATGGCGGTGCCTTCCTCGAAGCCCCTAATGGGACTCTGGTTCCGTTAGGATGGTTCGAAGCTAGCAGACCCCGCCCAACTAATGGAACAGGAATCCCGTTAATGGTCGACGAGCCCTCCACGCCCGGCACCGTCCGCCCCGGCGGCCGCACCGCCCGGGTCCGCGCCGCCGTCCTGCGGGCCGCCGAGGACGCCCTGGTCGAGCACGGCTTCGCCGGCCTCGACCTCGGCGACCTCGCCCAGCGCGCCGAGGTCGGCCGCACCACCGTCTACCGGCGCTGGGGCAGCACCACCGCCCTGCTCGCCGACCTGCTTTCCGACATGGCCGAGCAGTCCCTACCGCGCACCCGCAGCGGCTCGCTCGCCGAGGACCTGCGGGCCAACGCCCGACTGGTCCGGCGCACCCTGGCCGACCCGCGGCAGGGCGCGCTGTTCCGCGCCGTCCTGGTGGCCGCCAACGGCGACCCGGGCACGGCCGAGGCGCTGCGGCACTTCTACCGGCGCCGGGTCGAGGAGTGGGCGCCGTGCGTCACCGAGGCTGTCGAACGCGGCGAACTCCCGCCCGACACCGACCCGTTCGAGGTGATCCGGGCCGTCTCCGCGCCGCTCTACTACCGGATGCTCACCACCGCCGAGCCGCTGGACGAGGCCGCCGCCGACCGCGCCGCGGCAGCCGCCGAGGCCGCCGCCCGGGCGGGGGCGTACCGGCGGGCCGCGGGCTGAGCCGGTCGCCCGGTCAGCCGGTCAGCCGGTCAGCCGGTCAGCCGGGAGCACCAACGCATACGGTCCGTCACCTGATCGTCGCCCACCGGCTGCGGAGCGCGACCATCCTTCGTAGCGTCATGCCCATGTCGATCACCTCACGCGCGCGGGCGACCTGGCTCGCCGTCCTGACCACCGCGACCCTCACCACCACGACCCTGGCGGCGGGCGCCGGCCCCGTGTCTGCCGCCCCCGCCGCCACCCCCGCTGCCGCCTCCGTGCCGTACTACGAGCAGCAGCTCGGCAACGACTGCGAGGCGGCCGCCCTGCGCATGCTCCTCGCCGCGCGCGGCGTGACCGCCGACGACCAGCAGATCCTGGACCGGATCGGCGTCGACCGGGACCACCCCGAGTTCGGCCACTCCGGCCCGCGCTCCGGCGACCCCTACGAGGCCTTCGTCGGCGACCCGGACGGCTCCGAGACGGCCGGCACCGGCTTCGGCGTCTACTCCCCGCCCGTCGCCAAGGCCGCCCGCTCGTACGGGCTCACCGTGCGCCAGGACGGCTCGGGCATCTCCGTCCAGCAGCTCAAGGACGAGCTGGCCGCCGGCCACCCGGCGGTCGTCTGGGTGGACTACCTCTGGCGGCACCTCCGGAGCACCACCTACACGGCCTACGACGGACGGAGCGTCCTGTACGCCGGGCCGGCCGAGCACACCGTCGTGGTCACCGGGTTCAGCGGCGGCAGGGTGTCGCTCAACGACCCCGCGCGGGGCCGGACGACCGTCTCCGAGGACGACTTCGCCGACGGCTACGCCACCTACGGGCACATGGCGGTGGTCATCGACTGAGCGGCGCCTGCGCAGCCTGTGAGCGATGTATGAGTTTTTGGCAAGAACCCGGCCCCGACCGCCACCGGTGGCGCGTTCCCCCAGGTCAACCCCCGATACTGGCTCCCATGGCACGGCTACTCCTGATCGAGGACGACGACTCCGCACCCGAGGCCCCGGCGTTCGGCCCGCGCTGCGGGCTGCGCCGCGGCCTGCGCCGTGGCCTCGGCTGCGGCCTCGGTTGCGGCCTCGGCTGCGGCCACCGCTTCGGGCCGCAGTGACCGCCGCCGCCACCCCGGGCCCCACTCCGGGCCCCGCGCCGACCAGCGCACCGGCCACCGCACCCCGACCGTCCGACGACCCGCCCCCGCGGCCGGGCCCGCACCCGCCGCGGCTGGTCCGGCTGCGCCGCGCCGTCGCCGGGCTGCGGCCGCGCCTGCTGGTCGCCTTCGTCGCCGTCGCCGCCCTGAGCGCACTGGCCACCGCCACCCTCACCTACCGGGCCGCCACCACCTCCACCCTCGACCTGACCAAGGACACCGCCCTGGACGAGCTGCGCCGCCGCGTCGACGTGCTCGCCCCGGCCCTGCCCTTCCCGCCCACCCAGGGCGAACTCGACCGCCTGGCCGTCCAGTTGTCGGGCACCGGCGGCTTCCGCGACTGGCGGGTGCTGGCCTCCTACGGCACCGAGCACTCCGAGTGGACCCAGTCCGTGGCCGTCCCGCCGGCCCTCCAGCACACCGTCGACACCGGCCACGCCGCGTTCCAGCGCTTCGCCGCCGA
Source organism: Kitasatospora sp. NPDC029367 (assembly GCF_055569135.1). Lineage (NCBI taxonomy): Bacteria > Bacillati > Actinomycetota > Actinomycetes > Kitasatosporales > Streptomycetaceae > Kitasatospora > Kitasatospora sp. NPDC029367. The sequence continues at coordinate 14,257 of NZ_JBVHYH010000010.1, read as the reverse complement.
CGGCCACCCCTGGCTCGCCGTCGGCGTCCCCGTCACCTACGCGAAGGGCGGCCCCGCCGGGGCGTCCGGGCTCACCGTCTACGCCCTGCTCCCCCTCGACCGCGAGCAGAGCGCCGCCACCGCCCTGCTCGCCGGCGCCGCCGGGGCCGGGGCGTTCGCCGCCGTACTGGCCGCCGGACTCGCCCTGCTGGCCGCCCGCCAGGTGCTGCGGCCGGTCCGGGCGCTCGGCGGCGCCGCCCGGGCCCTGGCCCAGGGCAAGCTGGACACCCGGCTGACCGTCACCGGCCACGACGAACTCGCCCAGCTCTCCAAGACCTTCAACCACACCGCCCGCACCCTCCAGGGCACCATCGAGGAACTGCGCGCCGTCGAGTCCCAGGGCCGGCGCTTCGCCGCCGACGTCTCGCACGAACTGCGCACCCCGCTGGCCGCGATGCTCGCCGTCACCGACATCCTCGACGAGGACGCCGAACAGCTGCCCGCCGACACCGCCACCGCACTGCGCATGATCAGCAACGAGACCGTACGGCTGACCAGGCTGGTCAACGACCTGATCGAGATCTCCCGGCTGGACGCCGGGGCCGCCCCGCTGCGCACCGAGACCGTCGACGCCGCCACCGCCGTGCGCGAGACCCTCGACCTGCGCGGCTGGGGCGAGCAGGTCGACCTTGACCTGCCCGCCGCCCTGCCCGTCCGGCTCGACCCGCGCCGCTTCGACGTCGTCGTCGCCAACCTGGTCGGCAACGCCCTGCGACACGGCCGCCCGCCGGTGCGGCTCGCCCTGCGGGGCAGCGAGGAGGAACTGGTGCTCACCGTCACCGACCACGGTCCGGGCATCCCGCCCGCCGAACTCCCGCACCTGTTCGACCGGTTCTACAAGGCCGACAAGTCCCGGGCCCGCTCCGAGGGCAGCGGCCTGGGCCTGGCCATCGCCCAGGAGAACGCCCGGCTGCACGGCGGCCTCATCGAGGCCGCCAACGTGCCGGACGGCGGAGCGGTGTTCACCCTGCTCCTGCCCCGCGGGCTGGACGGGGAGGAGGAGTGGTGACCGTCCGCCGACTCGTCCCGCTGGCCGCCGTCCTGCTGCTGACCGTCGGCTGCTCGATCTCCACCACCGGCTCGGTCCGCAGCGGCCAGCCGGCCACCGGCGTCCAGCCCGGCACCCGGCTGTACCTCCTCGACCAGCACGGCATCCGGCCCGCCATCCGCCCGGCGACCCGGCGCGAGGACCTCCAGCAGACCCTGGACACCCTGCTGGCCGGGCCCGACCGGACGGAACAGCGCGCCGGGCTGTACAGCGACCTCCCCAAGGGCGGCCGGGTCCAGGCCACCGCCACCCCCGGCGTGGTCACCCTGCGGCTCTCCTGGCCCGCCGCCTCGCTGTCCGCCCCCGCCATCCAGCAGCTCGTCTGCACCACCGAGGACGCCCCCACCACCGGCCCGGTGCCGAAGGTCGCCATCGTCAGCAGCGACGCCCCCTCGGCCATCCAGCAGCAGTGCGACCTGCACCGCACCGGCTGAGCGAGGGGGCGTCGCTGACGGCCCCGCGAAACGACTGAGCAGGAGACGGCTTAGAAGAAGGAGTCGTCGTCCTCGTAGTAGTTGTTGACGACCACCTGCGGCTCGTCGTCGCTCAGCGCCTCGTTGAGCAGCATGCCGCCGACCAGGCCGGCCGCACCCGCGCCGATCATCGCGCCGGTGCCGAAGCGGCGGCCGCCCTGCTCCTGCTGCTGGGCGGGCACCTGCGGCTGCCCCTGCTGCGGGTACCCGGCCTGCGGATAGCCGGGCTGCGGGTACCCGGCCTGCGGCGGGGTGTAGAAGGGCGGGACGGTGGTCTGCACCCGCTGGGCGCAGGCGGCGCAGGCCTCGACCTGGCGCGGCACGCCCCACTGCGGCTGCCACAGCACCACGGCCGAACCGGCACCGTGGGTGGGGTCGAAGAAACACGTCACGGGTGAACTCCCTGTAGCTGGCTGGGCCTTCGGAACAGCGGGGACGGCCGGCGGTGCCACCGGCGCGGCCGGCGCGGGCGCGGGAACGGGGGCCGGGGCCGGGGCCGGAGCCGGGGCCACCGGCGCGGGCTGCAGGACGTCGACCCCGAAGTCGGTCGCGATGCCCGCGAGCCCCGAGGCGTAGCCCTGCCCGACCGCGCGGAACTTCCAGTCCGCGCCGTTGCGGTAGAGCTCGCCGAACACCATGGCCGTCTCGCTGCCCGTCTCGGGCGTCACGTCGTACCGGGCCACCTCGGTGCCGCTGTCCGCGTCGACGACCCGCACATACGCACGGCGCACCTGGCCGAAGCTCTGCCGCCGCTGCGCCGCGTCGTAGATCGCCACCGCGAAGACGACCTTCTCCACCTGCGCCGAGACGTCCCCGAGCCGGACCTCGATCCGCTCCGCGTCCTCGCCGCCCCCGCCGGAGCCCAGGTGGCGGACCGCGCCGTCCGGGCTCTGCAGGTTGTTGAAGAAGACGAAGTGCTGGTCCGTGAGGACCTTCCCGGACGGGCCGCACAGCAGCGCGCTGGCGTCCAGGTCGTACCCGGCTCCGGCCGTCCACCCGAGGCACACCCGGACGGACCGCACGCCGGGCGCCTGCCGGTTCAGGGAGACGTTGCCACCCTTCGTCAGGGCCACACTCATGGGGCTTCCTCCACCACCGTCCGAATCACGCTGTTCGACCCCGACAACGCTGTAGAGCTCACGCCGGTTCCCGCCCGTCCGGCCGGATGCGGACGGGGAGTTCCAGCAGGCCGCGGGCCCGCAGCGCGGGGCGGTGGCGCAGCTCCTCGGCCGGGGCGTCCAGGGCGAGGTCGGGGAAGCGGCGCAGCAGGGCGGTGATCGCGAGCGCCGTCTCCAGCCGGGCCAGCGGGGCGCCCAGGCAGTAGTGGATGCCGTGGCCGAGCGCGAGGTGACCGTTCTCCCGGCGGCGCAGGTCGAGCCGGTCGGGGTCGGCGAACTGCTCGGGGTCTCGGTTGGCGGAGGCCAGCGCGAGCAGCACCGTCTCCCCGGCCGGGACGGTGACCCCGCCGATGGTGACGTCCTCGCGCGGGAAGCGGCGGATGGCCAGCGGGGCCGGGCCGTCGAAGCGGGCGAACTCCTCGACGGCGCCCGCGATCAGCTCCGGTTCGGCACGCAGGGCGGCGAGCTGCTCGGGGTGGGTGAGCAGGGCGAGGACGGCGTTGGCGATCAGGTGGACGGTGTTCTCGTAGCCGGCGAAGAGGATCAGGAAGGCCAGCGAGGTCAGTTCGTCCTCGCTCAGGCGGTCCTGGGCCTCCCTGCCCTGGACCTCCTTGCCCTGGACCTCCTTGCCCTGGACCTCCGTGCCCTGGGCCTCCGTGCCCGTTCCGCCGCCTTGGGCGTGCTCGTCGCGGACGGCGATCAGGTCGGAGAGCAGGTCGTCGGCCGGGGTGGTGCGCTTGCGCTCGATCAGGCCGGTGAAGAAGCCGAGCATCGCCTTGACGGCGGCGCGGGCCTGCTCGGGGTGGTCCGGGTCCGGGGTGATCAGGGTGTCGGTCCAGGCCCGGAAGTCCTGCCGGTCGTCCTCGGGGACGCCGAGCAGGTCGCAGATGACGGTGATCGGCAGCGGGGCGGCGTAGGCCGCGAGCAGGTCGACCCGGCCGGACGGTCCGGCGGCCGCCTCGACGGCGTCGAGGAGCTGCTCGGCGACGCGCTCGACCGGGGCCTGCAGGGCGGCGATCCGGCGCGGGGTGAAGGCCTGCCCGACCAGGCGGCGGATCCGGGTGTGGTCCGGCGGGTCCATGTTGAGCAGGTTGGCGTCCAGCGCGGGCGGCAGCGCGAAGCCCCGGTAGTTGCCGGGGGCGGCGTGCGAGCGGTCGAGGGCCAGGCGCGGGTCGGCCAGCGCCCGGCGGACGTCCGGGTAGCGGGTGACCAGCCAGACGGGCAGCCCGTCCGGGCCGGTGACCCGGTGCACGGGCGCCTCGGCGCGCAGCGCGGCGTAGGCGCCGTAGGGGTCGCTGATCAGGGACTTCACGGTCGGATCGAGGGGTGTCACCCGCTCAGCCTACGGGTACGGCGCAGGCACCCTGGCGGGGTGTCAGCCCGCCGCCTAATGTCAGTGGGCATGACAAACGCCCGCCGCTCCGACACCATCCGCCCCGACACCACCCGCTCCACCACCGGCCGGACCGCCCGCCGCTCCGCCGCCGTGGTGACCGCGCTCGTCGGCACCCTCGCCGCACTGCTCGCCCCAGCCGCCGGGGCCCAGGCCGCACCGGTCGGCTGCCGGACCGTCACCACCGCCCCGCTGGACGCCGAACAGGCCCGGCTCCAGGACGCCCGGACCACCGCCTTCACCGAGCGTTCCGGCCTCGCCGACCTGCTCCACGCCTTCCCCGCCGCGCTCTGCTCCGCCCGCACCGCCGACCGCGCCCAGCGGGTGGTCGACAGCTGGGGCCGCAAGCTCTGGCAGGCCGGCCTCGACCGCGCCCAGGGCCGCCGCCCCGGCGGCGAACTGCCCGCCCTGGACGACCGCCCGCTGTACTGGGCGCGACTTGCCATGACCGTCCGACTCGCCCAGTGGCAGCCCCGGTTCGACGTCGACCACGCCGCCCTGCGGGCCCGCTTCGAGGACGCCTCGCGCGGCCTCGGCGACGGCTTCGCCGACGAACCCGGCCCCGGCGTCCGACGGATCTTCGTCAGCGGCTTCGACCCGTACGGCCTGGACACCGAAGCGCGCCGCGCCAACCCCTCCGGCGCGGCCGTCCTGCAACTGCACGGGCAGCGGATCACCCTCGCCGACGGCAGCACCGCCGAGGTGCGGGCCGTCGTCCTGCCGGTGCGCTACCGCGACTTCGACCAGGGCATCGTGGAACGCGCCTTCGGCCCGCACCTGGAGCCCGGCGGCCCGCAGTCCGCCGACCTGATCACCAGCATCAGCCAGGGCTACCCCGGCATGTTCACCCTGGAGGCCTGGGCCGGCCGCGCCCGCTCCGCCGACCCGGCCACCGACAACCTCGGCGCGCTCTCCGGCGGCACCTGGCAGCACCCGGTGGACGCCCCGGGCCTCGGCGAAGGCCCGCAGTTCATCCGGACCACCCTGCCCACCGACGCCATGACGGCCGTCCAGCAGCCCTACCCCGTGCTGCTCAACACCCCCGTCACCGAGATCCCCGCGGGCGCCACCGACCCGGTCGACCGCCCCGACGGCCCGACCCCGGGCTCCCGAGCCGTCGCCGGGGGCGGCGGGGGCTACCTCTCCAACGAGGTCGCCTACCGCTCCAACCGCCTGCGCCTCGACCTCGCCCCCGGGCTGCCCGGCGGCCACCTCCACACCCCGGTCCTCACCGGCCTCCCGGACCAGCAGGACCGCGTCACCTCAGCGGAGTTCGAGCAGAACGAGGCCGCCATCGCCGCCCAGGTGCGCGCGATCCTGAGCAGCGCGCGGCTCTGAGTCGGTGCACCGCTGAGCCCGGGCCGGGCCCGGGCTCAGCTGCGGCCCGGGCTCAGGCCGGGCGGGCGAAGCGGGTGCCCGCCGCCCGGGCGCGCGAGTCGGCGATCTCGGCGTAGGCGGCGTCCCGCCCCGCCCAGTGCGAGCCCTCGACCGACTTGCCGCGCTCCAGGTCCTTGTAGACCTGGAAGAAGTGGGTGATCTCCAGCAGGTCGAACTCGGGCAGGTCACCGATGTCCCGCAGCTCGGCGTAGCGGGGGTCGCGGGCCGGGACGCAGAGGACCTTCTGGTCGGGGCCGCGCTCGTCGCGCATCACCCACATCCCGACCGCCCGGCAGGTGAGCACACAGCCGGGGACGGCGGGTTCGCCGCCCAGCACGAGTGCGTCCAGCGGTTCCCCGTCGCCGCCGAGGGTGCGTTCGACGTACCCGTAGTCGGCGGGGTAGCGGGTGGCGGTGAAGAGGGTGCGGTCCAGCCGGATCCGGCCCGCGTCGAAGTCCATCACGTACTTGTTGCGCGATCCCTGCGGGATCTCGATCATCACCTCGAACTCCGCCGGTTCCACGGGCTCCACGGGTTCCACGGGCTCCACCCTCGCCTCCTCCACTGGTCCTGGGAAGATTGTCCGCCGTCAGGGCTCCGTGAGCAGCTACCGGAACGACACCCGTCGTTCGGGCCCGGCCGATAGCATCCGCACCATGGGGAGCTGGCAGGTCACGGTCATGAACCACCGTCGCGAGTCCGGCGGCCGTCCGCAGGGACGCCCGGCGGGGCCGTTGGCGCGGCGCGACGGCTGGGCCGTGCACGGCGGGGACGGCGAGCTCAGCTGGGTCGACCCCAGCGGCGAGGTCCGCTGGCGCCGCCCCTGCCCGGGCCGGCCGAACGCGGCGCACCTCTCCGCCGACCGGGTGCTGGTCACCACCGACTCCTTCGACTACACCGCCTGGGGCCACCTCGGCCCGGCCCTGCTGCTGGACCTCGCCGACGGCACCCTGGTCGCCGAGCTGCGCGGGGAGCGCGGTGCGGCGCTCGGCGACGGGCGCTTTCTCCTGGGCCTGGAGGGATACGGCGCCTTCGACACCAGGGCCCACGACCGGGACGGGGTCGTGGTCGACTCCTGGCGCAGCTACGGCCACTACGTGGTCGGCGCGGTCGGCACCGGCCTGCGGGTGGTGGAGACCGACCGCCGCCACCCCACCGGCAGCCGGGTGGTGCGACTGCTGCCCGGCGGGGTGGTCCAGCCCGGCCCCCTGCTGTGCGACGCCCTGGCCCCCGAGCCGCTGGTGCTGCCCGACGGCACCCTGCTGGTACTGGACGCCGGAGTGCTGCGCGCCGTCGGGCGGGAGCTGGACGACGCGGTGCTCGCCGAACTGCTCCCGCTCGACCCCGCCGACCGGCACCGCTTCATCGGTTCGCTGCGCCGCAGCCCCGAGGGCCTGACCGCGACCCTGGTCGAACGCCACCCGACCCGGATGGGCAGCTACAGCTCGCACATCTGGACGCTCGGCCTGCGGACCGGCTGATCAGCGCAACTGCCCTCGCACCACCGGCAGTTCCAGCGCCGAGACCGGCCGGAGGTCGATCACCACCCGTTGCGCCCGCCCCTGCGGGACCGGGGTGGCGACGGCGGCTGCGGCAGTGCGGCGTGACCGCCGGTGGCCCGTCCTCCCCGTCCTTCCCCGGCTCATCGGCCGGTCGCCTTCCAGGGGCCCTCCTCGGGGCGCGCCTCGGTGTCCGTGCCCGGCCAGGGCGGCATGGTGACGGCGGTGATGCGCAGCGGCCCGTCGGTGTCCGGATCGGCCCGGAACTGGAAGGCGGTGCCCAGCGGGATCGAGACGGCCGTCCCCGGGGCGAGCCGGTGGACCTCCTCCCGGCCGTCCTGGCGCCGCCACAGCTCGCCGTGGCCGGCCGTGACCTGCCACAGCTCCTGCACGGTGGCGTGCGAGACGGCGTGGGTGACCTGCCCGGGGGCGAGTTCGAAGACCGCGAGGCTGCCGAGCCCGTCCAGGACCAGCAGCGGGCGGACCTCGGCGCCGTCGGGCGCGGTCACCACCGGGGCGTCCGCTGTCTCGGCGCTCTCGAAGGGTTGGTGCACCGGCTGATCGCTCATCCGACGGCCCGGCCTCTCTGTCCGATCTGTCCGACCCCGGGAGAACCCGGCTCCGCTACCTCGGGACTCCCCCGAACTCGCGCACCGCGTCGGTGACGATGGCCTCCAGCCGGGCGTGGTGGGCGCCGCGCCAGTAGGCCTGGCCGCAGTCCGCGCACTGGGCGAAGGCGTCGTAGGAGCGCTCGGTGCCGTCGTGCAGCTGTTCGCGCACCGTGGTCTTGCTCACCGTGCGCAACGTGCCGTTGCAGGTGGTGCACCGGCTCCAGGGGGCCAGCGGCGGGGCGAAGCGGGAGAGCACGTCGCGCAGTTGCTCGGCCGGGCGGTGGCTGTAGACGTACGCGCCGGCCCACAGTTCGCGGCGGCGCAGCAGGCCGCGGTCGCGCGAGAGCATGACGCGCTGTTCGGCGGCGGAGCGGGCGGCCAGCGCGGCGTCGCCGATGTCGGGGTTCTCGTACGCGGCGTCGATGCCGAGCAGGCGCAGTCGGCGGGTGAGGGTGCCGAGGTGGACGTCCAGCAGGAAGCGCGGCGGGGCGGGCGAGGGCTGCGGCCGGGCGACGGCGGCGACGCTGACCTGCTCGGCGTCGGCCGGGACGTACGAGTCGGGCACCGGGCGGCCGTCCACCAGCAGGCTGCCGACCTCGGTGAGCGGCACACCCAGGGACTCGACCAGGTGGCCGAGGCTGGAGGTGCCGTCGGTGCGCAGCGCGGTGCGGCCGGCCCGCCGGGGCGCGGAGACGAAGAGGTGCAGCTCAGGGGCGAAGTCGAGCCAGATCTGGGGTCTGTCCACGCGGCCAGCATGCCAGCGGGCGGCGGGCCGGTGCCAGCGGTTTCCGATGCCCCCGCGCGGGGCGCTGCGCGGCGGGCCCGCGGAGTAGCATCGGCCGTATCCGGAACAGCGGCAGAAGCGGTTGGAGCGTGCGATGACCGGGAACGAGCGGCGGGACGGCCGGCCGGTCCGGTCGGACGGCCTGGTGGAGGAAGTACCGGACGGCCTGGCGGAGGAAGCGCCGGACGACCTGTTCGCCGACCGCTCCGAGCGGCGGGCCCCCACGGGCGGGCCCGCGGCGCCGTACGGCGGCGACGACGACCTCTACGGCGCCTCGGCGGCGGTGGCCCCGACGGCCGAGGAGGACGGCGCGGGGGCCGGGGGCAGGTAGTCGCGGTCGCGCGCCGCCCAGCGGGCCACCGGGCCCATCGCGTACCCGGCGGCCAGGAACACCCCGCCCAGCACCAGCCAGCCCGCGAGCCCGCCGTCGAGCAGCAGCGCGGTGAGCAGCAGCGGCCCCAGGGTGCGGGCGACAGCGACGCCGGTGCCGAAGAAGCCCTGGTACTGGCCGATCCGCTCCGGCGGCGCGAGGTCGAAGCCGAGCTGCCAGGAGCCGGCCGACTGCCGCATCTCGCCCACCACCTGCAGCACGGCCGCGACCACCAGCAGGGCGGCGAACGCCCACACCGGGACGGACAGCACGGACAGTCCGCAGACCGCGCAGGAGGCGAGCAGCAGCACCCCGGAGGAGCGCACGGCCCGGACGGCCGAGTCCAGTCCGCTGACGTCGCGGGCCGCCCGGACCTGGAAGGCCAGCACCGCCAGGGTGTTGAGCACGAACAGCGCCGAGCCGAGCCAGCCGAGGCCGGGGGCGCGCTGGGCGATCCACAGCGGCAGGATCAGGCTGAGCATCGGCATCCGCAGCAGCAGCACGGTGTTGACCAGGGTGACGGCCGCGTAGCGGCGGTCCCGCAGCACGGCCAGTCGCGGGCCGGCGGCCGGGTCGGCCGGTGCGGGCGGGGCCTCGGGCAGCCGGCGCAGCACCAGCGCACCGGCCAGGAAGCCGAGGGCGGTGACGGTGAAGGCGCCGAAGTAGGCCCCGGGGGTGCCGACGGTGAGTGCGATGCCGCCGATGGCGGCGCCAACGGCCAGTCCCCCGTTGAGGGTTGACTGGAGGTGGGCGAGCAGGCCGGTGCGCTCGGCGGTCGGCACCAGGCCCGCGACCAGGGCCTGCCGGGCGGCGGTGAGGCCGGACTGCGCGGTGGCGTAGAGGCAGACGGCGAGCAGGAACAGCGGGTAGGAGCGGACCACCAGGAGGACGGCGACCACGCCGGCCGTGGCGAGCGCGAGGGCCACGGCGGTGCGGCGCGGGCCGCGTCGGTCGGCGAGGGCGCCGAGCGGGACGCCCGCCAGCGAGCCGAGCGCCCAGGCGACGGCGAGGCCGAAGCCGAGGGCGGTCGGCGACATCCCGATGACACGGGTGAAGTAGAGCGCGGAGCAGGTGTAGTAGGCGCCGTCGCCCACCGCGCTCGCCAACTGGGCTGCGGCGAGCGTGCGTTGGGGGCCGGCGGGGGGCAGCAGGGCGGGCCGGGCGGCGCTCTGGTTCGGCACATCTCTCCTGTCGGATCCAGGCGGGCGGTCATGCGGACAGTCATGCGGACGGGCATGCGGGCGGCCCTGCGGACGGTCGACCGCGCAGGCGGTGGACCGGTCGGACGGGCGGCGCGCGGGCCGGACGTTCACTACCGCTCGGAACGCTCCTCGGTGGGACGGGGTCCAGCCTAGGGAAGAAGTGGACCGGCCGACAGGTCCATTGATCTTGAATTTTCCCGGTCCACTTCCGTGGTCCCGCCGCACCGCCGGACGATCCGTGAACTCCCGTACGACGGCGCCCTGTTGATCGTCCGACAGCACCCCGAGCGGCCCGCCGGCGCCCGGCCCGCCCGGCCGAAGACCCCTCCGTACCCGCTCCGACTCCCCCGGACGAAGCGGACCGGACACCTCCACCACCCGGCCGGAGGGCCAAGATTGGCCGTGTTGACCCGTCAGTAACGCCCTCCTATGCTCATCGGCGTCCGCTCTCCGGCACTGGGGCCGGGGCCGTCCGCGCCCGCCCGATCCGGCGCCGTCTCCGGCTCGAAGGGCCCCTCCCATCAGTACCTCCACCGCCCCCTCGGGCCTCGCCGGCCGCGAGGACCCCACCGGCCCCGCGGAGCCCGTACGGCCCGTGGACCCCGCCGAGCCCGTGGACCCCGCCGAACCCGTGGACCGTGCCGAGACCGGTGGGCCCACCGGCCGCCGCCGCTTCCTCACCTACCTGCTGGCTGCCCCCACCCTCACCGTCGCCGCCCGGCTCGGCCTCGACGCCGCCGCGCCCGCCACCGCCCGGGCCGCCGAGCGCGCCGCCGCGGCCACCCGCGACGCCTCCGCGCCCCCGCAACTGCTCGGCCTGCCCGGCATCCCCGACGTCCTCGACCTCGGCGACGCGATGATCCTCGCCGGCCTGCCGACCTCCCACCTGCTGGCGCTCGAAATCACCCCCGCCGGGCGTGCCGCGCTGTACCTGCCCCGGCTGGAGGTCGGCCAGGGCCTCACCACCGCGATCGCCATGCTGGTCGCCGAGGAACTCGACGCCGACCTCACCGACGTGGACGTGCCGCTCTCCGACGGCCGCCCCGAACTGCTCTTCAACCAGCTCACCGGCGGCTCCAACTCGGTGCGCTCGCTGTACGACCCGGTGCGCGCCGCGGCCGCCGCCGCCCGCGCCCGACTGGTCACCGCCGCCGCGAACCGCTGGAACGTTCCCGCGACCACCCTGCGCACCGCCGGCTCCGCCGTCCTCGCCCCCGACGGCCGGCGCCTGCGCTTCGGCGAACTCGCCGCCGACGCCGCCACCGTGGCCGTACCCGCCGTCCCCGCCACCCCCAAGCCGGCCGACCAGCGCCGCCTGGTCGGCCGGCCCACCGGCCGCATCGACGCCCGCGACATCGTCACCGGCCGCGCCAAGTACGCCGGGGACCTCCAGATCCCGGGCGCCGCGCCCACCGTCGTCGCCCGCCCGACCACCGTCAACGGCACCCTCAAGTCCCTGGACGCCTCGGTCGCCCGCGCCATGCCCGGGGTCCTCGCCGTGGTGCAGATCCCCACCGGCGTCGCCGTCCTCGCCGAGACCTTCGACCAGGCCCTCAGGGCCCGCGACGCGCTGCGCACCACCTGGAACCCCGGCCCGGCCGCCGACCTCTCCACCGAGGACGTCCGGGCCCGGCTGCGCGCCGCGCACGCGCCGTTCCTGCTGCCGCCGCTGCTCACCCCGTACCTGGACGGCGAGTTCGACTTCGCCTTCGTCAACCACGCCCCGATGGAGGTGCTCACCGCCGTCGCCGACGTCCGGCCCGGCCGCGCCGAACTCTGGTTCGCCGCCCAGAGCCCGATCATCGCCCAGCAGACCATCGCCGCCGAACTCGGCCTGCCGCAGAACGCCGTCACCGTCCACGTCGTACGCGGCGGCGGCTCCTTCGGCCGCCGGCTGTTCTTCGACGCCGCCCTGGAGGCCGCCCAGATCTCCCAGGCCGCCGGCCGCCCGGTCAAACTGATGTGGACCCGCAACGACGACATGCGGCACGGCCGGATGCGCCCCGCCAGCCACCACCGCATCCGCGCCACCTACGGCCTCGGCCAGGTGCTCACCTGGGAGCACCGCGCCGCCACCGTGCGCACCGACCTCTCGCACGGCCTCGGCGAGGCCCTCACCGGCGCCGGTTTCAACCTCTCCGTCGCCGGGATCAGCCTCGCCCAGGCCTTCTTCCTGCTCACCGAGAAGAACCCGTACAACGTCGGCATCCCCACCCAGCTGCTCGCCGAACTCCCGCTGCCGCTGCACACCGGCAGCTGGCGCTCCGTCTACTCCGGCATGGTCCGGGTCGCCGACGAGATCATGATGGACGAACTCGCCCGCCGGATGGGCCAGGACGAGGTCGCCTTCCGGCGCGCCCGGGTGCGCGACGCCGCCGGCCGAACCCTCCTGGACACCGTCGCCAAGGCCGGCAACTGGGGCCGCCCGATGCCCGACGGCCAGGCCCAGGGCGTCGGCTACCACGACGAGAACGGCGGCCGGGCCGCCTACCTGGTCGAACTCGACGCCACCGACCGCGCCAACCCCCGGGTCACCAAGGCCGTCATCGCCGCCGACGTCGGCCAGGCCATCAACCCCCGTGGCCTGGAAGCCCAGTTGACCGGCGCACTGATGGACGGCATCTCGGTGATCCTGCAGGCCGGCAACCACCTCGACAACGGCGCCTTCCGGGAAGGCAGTTACGCCGACTTCCACTACGCCCGGCAGCGCAACGCCCCGCCGACGGTCGAGATCCACCTGATGCCGCCCAGCGGATCCCCGGGCGGGGCGGGCGAGTTGGGCGTCCCGGCCGCCTCCGCCGCCGTCGCCAACGCCTACGCCCGCGCCACCGGCACCAGCCCGCGCTCCTTCCCGATCAACTTCTGAGGACCTCGACTCCCCATGCCCACCCACACCTTCGTCCTCAACGGGCAGCCCGTCAGCGTCGACGCCCCGGACGACATGCCGCTGCTCTGGGTCCTGCGCGACAAGCTCGGCGTCACCGGCCCCAAGTACGGCTGCGGCGTGGGCGTCTGCCGCGCCTGCACCAGCCACCTGGACGGCCAGGAGTTCCAGCCCTGCACCCGCTCGGTCAAGGACTGCGCGGGCCGCACCGTCACCACCATCGAGGGCCTCGCCGACGGCGACACCCTCCACCCCGTCCAGGAGGCCTGGATCGACTGCGACGTCGCCCAGTGCGGCTTCTGCCAGCCCGGCCAGATCATGACCGCCGTCGCCCTGCTGCGCCGCACCCCGAACCCGACGGACGCCGACATCGACCAGATCCAGAACATCTGCCGCTGCGGCAGCTACCCCCGCATCCGCGAGGCCATCAAGCGCGCCGCCGCCACCGGCCAGGCGCACTGACCCCGCCGTCCGTCGCGGGCGGCGCCAGTCGGCCCTAGGCGCCGGTACCCGCCGCCGGGTCGCGGCCGAAGAAGGCGGCGAGCCGGTCGTACGCCGGGGCGTCCGGCGGGGCGGGGACTTCGGGGCCGAAGGCGTGGTGGTCGGCCTCGTCGCCGCGGTACTCGGGTTTGAGCGCGCCGTGCGCCCAGTCGAGTGCCGCCCGGGCCACCTGGTGGTCCAGGCCCTCGGTGGACCGGCCGGTGGCGCGGGCCAGGTCCCAGGCGTGGACGGCGAATTCGGCGGTCTGCTGGTCGACCGGGAAGCGGGCCGGGAGGGTGGCGGGGGGGGGGGGGGGGGGGGGGGGGGGGGGGGGGGGGGGGGGGGGGGGGGGGGGGGGGGGAGGGGGGGGGGGAGGGGGGGGGAGGGGAGGGAAGAGGGAAGGAGAGGAG